>CAZBVV010000173.1:0-2506 GCA_964495345.1 uncultured Eubacteriales bacterium | reverse complement strand
AGATAAATTATTGTTTACAGTCAATAATTGTTACTAAATCAGCCAAAGGAACTTTTTTATGATTACAAAATCTGAATTACACACCGATGTTCTTGTGTTAGGTAGCGGTCCTTCGGGGTTTGCGGCGGCGTATACTGCAGCAAAAAACGGTGCAGATGTTATTCTTGTTGAGCAAAGCGGTGATGTGGGCGGAATCTCCACATCAGGTCTTATGAGTCATTGGACAGGCAATTGTGCAAGTCCCCTATATTACGAGATATTAAAACGAAGCTCTGAAAAAAATGAGGGTGAATTCAAAAATAAAATAACACCTACCATTGACCCCGAAAAGCTCAAAACTCTGTATCTTGAAATGCTGTGTGAAACAGGTTGTAAGCTTATGCTGTACACCTTTGCACAAGATGCAATCTGTGACGGTGACAAGGTGATTGGCACTACCGTCGTAAACAAATCGGGCATAACCGATATTTACGCAAAAGTCATTATTGATGCCACAGGTGACGGTGATATTGCCGCCCGTGCAGGTGCTCAATATTTTTGCGGACGTGAAAGCGACAGCAAAATGCAACCTGCCACACTTATGTTTAAAGTAGGCGGTGTTGATTACAGCCGTGCAGTATTTTTAGGCTCTTTTGAATCTACCTTTGAAACACCGAAAGGTGAGCTTCAGGCACTTGCAAAACAGCATATTCCCTATCCTGCAGGACATATTCTTACTTATCAAACAACTCTGCCCGGAATTGTTACCTGCAATATGACAAATGCCATTGATATTGACGGTACAGTTGCAGAAGACCTTACAAAAGCAACTCTCATTTGCCGTCAGCAGATGGATAATATTGTAAAGTATTTAAGAGAGTATGTTCCGGGATATGAAAAATGCTTTATCGTGAGCTCCGCCTCTTTGATAGGTATTCGCGAAACAAGGCATTTTAAGGGCAAATACACTCTTACCGAACAGGATATCATGAACGCAAAAGTTTTTGACGACTATGTTGTAAAAGATGCACATTTCAATTTTGATGTACATAATATCAGCGGTGCAGGATTGGATAAAACAGGAGTACAGAAGCACTTTTCACAGCAACAAGGCTACACAATCCCTTACCGATGTCTGTTACCCGAAACAAAGGAGAACCTTTTGTTATGCGGCAGAAACATATCGGGTACACATATGGCACATTCAAACTTCAGAGCTATGCCTATTTGTGTAGGAATCGGTGAAGCAGCAGGTACTGCGGCAGCAATTTCTGCATTGAAAAATCAAAATCTTAATTACATTTCTGCCGAAGAAATCAGAAACAGTATAGGAATATAGATGTTTTAAATGAAAACTGTTGTCCGTGGTGAGGGATAAAGATGAAAAAATGAAAGGACTGCGTATGCAGTCCTCAATTTTTTAATATAAAGGATTAATCTTCGTCTTCGTCCTCGATTTCGATTTCCTCAATTACATATCCGCACTCGGGGCAGGTAAGAGGTTCGTCTGACTCAAAAGCAGATTCATCGAAGCAGAAAGGCTTACCGCATTCGGGGCATTCAACCTCGTAAATATCCTCGTAATCTTCATCGTCAAAATCGTCGCAGCAATCTTCGTCGCAATCATCACAGAAACCGTCACAGAAATCCTCATCATCTTCTTCGTAAAGAATTTCCTCAACCTCTGCAAGATCAGCGTCAACAGCATCAATATGTTCATCCATTTCATCAAGAGCATCATATATGGCTGCAACTTCATCCTCTGCATCAGCAACGGAGATAGCAAGTTCATCAATAACATCAACAATAGCGTTGATAATTCTTGTAATCTTCTTATCCTGGTCAAGATCAGAACCTTCAACAAGACCTTTAAGGTATGCTGCTTTTTCAGTAATAGTCATCATAAATAACCTCCTCGATTTATTTTATATGCAAAAACACAATTATTATGCTCTTGACATATATTCGCCTGTACGGGTATCAACCTGAATCATTTCGCCCTCGTCAATGAAAAGGGGAACTCTGATTTCAACACCTGTTTCAAGTACAGCGGGTTTAAGAGTGTTAGTAGCTGTGTCACCTTTGAAGCCGGGGTCTGTTTTAATAACCTGAAGCTCAACAAAGTTGGGAGGCTCAACACCGAAAACCTTACCCTTATAAGAAAGGATACGGCAAACCATGTTTTCCTTAACGAACTTGAAGTTGTCGCTAAGATCTGACTCATTGATAGGTACCATATCGTATGTTTCGGGATCCATGAAATAATAAAGACCGCCGTCATTATATGAATACTCCATTTCCTTTCTTTCAATGAAAGCTGTGGGGAATTTTGCTGTGGGGTTGTAGCTCTTTTCAACTACTGCACCGGTAATAACGTTCTTTGTCTTTGTGCGGACAAAAGCTGCACCTTTACCGGGCTTAACATGCTGGAATTCAACGACCTGAAGAACGTTTCCGTCCTCTTCAAATGTAACGCCGTTTCTGAAATCGCCTGCAGAAATCATATTTTTTTCCTCCGTGTGTATAA
>CAZBVV010000172.1:0-2524 GCA_964495345.1 uncultured Eubacteriales bacterium | reverse complement strand
GCGAAGCCTTTTCCTCAATTATGAATTATGCATTATACATTATGCATTAATAAATATTGTTTATCTTTCACTTTTTTGCCAAAACTAATTTGCACAAACAAATTATTAACATTTTCTGTATTATTACCAAAATTATGTTGACTATTAAACAGTAAATTGATATAATAAACAAAGATATTGGAATATCGGCAGTATATTCCGATATTCAACCAAACATGAAAGGACTGTCCTTATGGCAAAAACAACCAATACAGACTCCGGCAAAATGAAGCTGGACTACAAAAAAACGGCTCTTATGGGTTTCGGCTTTATGGCAACATCTATTGCATGGGCTATTTACGACCCGTATATTACCAAAATCCTCAACAAGCTCCTTAATGCAAGTGCAACCATCACCGCATGGAGTGATTATCTTGTTGAACATTTCCCCATTCTTACACAGCTTGCTGCTGCACAGGGTGAAGATGTTTCTCTTCCCGGCGGCGGATTTACGCTTGTTCCGTTATTTATCGGTATTATTATGACCTTTGATAACATATTCGGTGTTATCTTCCAGCCCACATTCGGCAAACTTTCGGATAACTGCCACTCAAAGCTCGGCAAACGCAGACCTTTTATTGTTACCTGTGCTCCCATATCCGCATTACTGTTCTTCCTTATTCCCATAATTGCACTTAACACAAACAGCCTTCCCCTTACGATGATATTCGTTATCTTGTTCGTTTTCAGTATGTCGCTGTGGAGAGCTCCCGTTGTTGCTCTTATGCCTGACCTTACACATCCGTCACTCCGCAGTGAGGGTAACGCCGTTATCAACCTTATGGGCGGTGTGGGTAGTGCAATCGGTATGATTGCAGGCACTATTGCTATTGCAATCTGCGGTCTTTTCACCGGTATGTCCTCAACGCAAATCAAGGCTAACGAAGAGGTATCCTTCCCTTATGTTTTCGCTATCGGTGCAATCGTTATGATTATCGGTATGCTCGTACTCCTCTTCTTTGTAAAAGAGCCTGATTCAAGAATCAAGCTTCAGGGCGAAGCAAACGCTTATGCTGACGAGGCAGCAAGAAGAAAAGCACAGAAAGAGGCTGAAAAAGCTGAAAAAGCCGCAAGAAAAGCTATGAAGCTCTCAAAAGGCGAAAGAATGAGCCTTATATTCATGCTCGTTTGTCTGTTCTTCCTTTTCTGCGGTGCAAATGCAATTACAACCTATTTCTCACTTTTTGCACAGGAGATTCTGCACAAAATCACATCCGAAGCAACGATTCTTATGCTTATCTTTGCAGTAGTTTCAGCTCTCTCTGCACTTCCCGCAGGTAAAATGGGTAAAAAATTCGGCAGAAAGAAAACAATCGTTGCCGGTCTTTCCGTATTCCTTTCTGCATTCGTTGTATTCTTCGGCGTATTCGTAGGTATGCTCGGAGCAAAAGGACTTACAATTTCAAACTACGTTGACGTTAACAACACATACATTGTAGTTGACGAATACATGAAGGACTACAACGCCGTTCTTTCCGAAACCACCGACGAGGTGCTTACAATGGACGGATATATTGCTTACCATGAAGCTCTTGAAAAGGGTGCTGATACATCCGATTATACAGCTTATGCAGATTTTGAAGCTTACATTGTTGACGCAACAGGTGATGCTGATTATCTTAAAAACAGCTTTATTTATGTATCACAGACAATTCTTGAAAGAGCAGATGTTGACACTTATTCAGAGGGTCTTACCGCTGTTTATGACTCAGTCAAGGATATTACAAAGATATTGGGCGTTCTCATTTACCCCGTTCTTGTTTTGGGCGGTGCGGCAAATATGTTCATTACGGTTAACACTCTTCCTCTGGTCCTTGAAATCGGCGGCGTTGAAAAGGTGGGCACCTTCACAGGCTACTACTACACCGCAACATTCTCCGCACAGATTGCATCCCCCATTCTTTACGGCTTTATCAGAATGTTCGCAGGCACTTATATGTCATTGTTCTATTACAGCCCCATTATGTTCCTGCTTGCAGTTATAATGATTCTGTTCGTTAAACACGGCGAAGCTGAAATCCCCGACGAGGTTCTTGAAGAAGCCGCACAGGATGATTAATTGATTTATAAAAATTAAATTTTCCCGAAGATTCATTTCTTCGGGATTTTTTGTTTCTTGCAAAAAAATAAACAACAATTCAGCTGAGCAGAAATTAAATGATATGCCATGTAGGGAGCGACGCCCTCGTCGCTCCGATTGATGAAAATGTACCATTTTCATCAATACAAAGTCTGTACAAACAAAAAAAGAGAGCAAGCCTCCATCTTTGAGGGAGGTGGCAATGCGTTAGCATTGACGGAGGGAGTTTGACGACTGAAAATACAGCAGAATAGCCATTTTTTTCACTCCCTCAGTCAGCTTTGCTGACAGCTCCCTCAGGGAGGGAGCCTTATTCTTTTTTTAATTTTATTTATTAATCAACAATAATTTAATCAACAATAATCAAAATCGCAGATTTTGATTATTCGGAGCGACGAGGGCGTC
>CAZBVV010000171.1:0-2536 GCA_964495345.1 uncultured Eubacteriales bacterium | reverse complement strand
CCATCGGTTTTACCCGATGGCTTAATTTATTTGGGATTAATCTCAGACTTCACTACATTCACAGCATTGGAAACCGAAGATGCTGAGAATTTTGATGATAATTCTGTAAATTCTTGCAATAAATGTATCCTGATGGCAAAGGCAATCACAGGCATTCTTTGTAACTGAGGGGAATGTACATTCCTCTAAAGTACCAAGTTCACCGACTTTAACTGTACCTGTTTCGGAACAGACATAGCCGAGCCCTGAAATTGTTACGGTGTATTCACCTGCACGGATAAACTCGGTAAAGTAGCCGTTTTTGTCAGCATCAACAACGATCTGCTTGCCTGTTTCTACATTTGTAAATGTAACCGTTGCGTTTGCTACGATATTACCTGCTGTATCCTTAATTGTCTTGCAAAGAAGCGTTTTATCACCGTAATAATACTCTCTGGACTCAATACCGCAGACGCTACACTTGTAAAGGTCGTATGCGTTCTGTGTATTTGTTGCACTTACGAATCCAACAAGCTTATAATCGTGACCGTTTGCTTCTACATAATCAGTTTTGTATGAGCCGCCGCAGTTTGCACATTCGTGAAGAGTATAACCCTTTGCTGTACAGGTGGGAGCTACAACTGTTTCAATGCTGTAATCGTGACCGAGAGCATCCACATAATCGGACTTGTATGAATAATTACATACCGAACAGGTGTGCTTTGTGTAACCCTGTGCTGTACAGGTAGGCTCTACAACAGTTGTAACATAACTGTGACCTGCTGCGGGAACAATATCTGACTTTGTTGAATGTCCGCAAACCATACAGGTCTGTGATGTATAACCCTCTGATGTACAGGTAGGAGCAAATACAATAGTTGCATAGCTGTGACCTGTTGCGGGAAGAACTTCCTCATATGAATCACCGCAAAGTGAACAGGTGTAAACAATCTTTCCGTCTGTTGTACAATTCTGAGGAGTTATTTCATATTTATACTCATGCTTAAGCTGAGGAATATTCTCAGTTTCACCACAACGTGAACATTCTTTAAGACCGGAAGCATCACACGTAGCTTCGGTTACAGTTACCATATCATGACCGAGAGCAGGGATTGTTTTGCCTGCAAGCTCTTCACCACAGATTCCGCAAGTTCCGGATATATAATAACCGTCTTCAGTACAAGTAGGAGCTTCGTATTCTGTATTTTCGTATGAGTGACCTGTTGCCTTAATTACATCTGTATATGTATGGCTTGAATCACGCTGACAAACATAAGTAATATAGCCGTCTTCTTCACAGGTTGCATCCTTTGAATCCGTAACCTCATACTTATGACCTGCTTCAACTGTTATTGTGTAAGAATAGTTACAATCTAAACAGGTATAAATAACATCTACTGTTTCGTCACAGTTGGGAGTACCCTCTGTTGTGTAGCCGTGCCCCTCACCTAAATTGTACTGAGCAGTAACAACTGTGTCACCTGTGATATTGTCAAACGCAACATCCCAGCCTGTAAACTTATAATGTCTTATTGAATCTGCATAGTAAGCAGGAATATCAGGAGCTACAGCAGCGTTGCCGTATTCGATTTTCTCTGTAATGCTTGCATCTTTACCGTTTGCATCCTTATAATTAAAGGTTACATTGTACTTTTCAACGCCCCAGACAGCAGTTGCTGTTGCAACTGTTGTGTTACCGGAGAACTCAACCTCATCACCGGGCTGATAAACAGTACCGTTAATTTCCCATCCCTCGAAGCCGTGACCTGCTTTTGTGGGCTCTTCTTCGGGAAGAGTTACTGTTGCAACGCCTGTTGTTTCGGTAAGATTGTAGTTATATCCAACACCGCCAATAACAGAAGCATCACCAAATTTACCGCCGTTAAGGTCAAGATTAAGAGTTAATGTTTTAAGATATGTTGCATAATACGCTGTGCTGTCCGTTACACCGTCAATGGTATCGCCGAGTATAACGCCCTCTGTTGAAGTGGGGTCAGTTGTCCAGCCTGCAAATTCATATATGCCCACGTCATCCATATAGGGAACATTAGCATCAAGAGCCTGATTTGAGCCATTATAAATTGTGAGAGTTTCGGTGATAACGTTAGTCTTACCGCTTACATCACTAAGATAATTAAAATCAACAGAGATGTCTTTTTTGTAATGTGCATAAAGCGTATCGCCGAATGTAACCGTTACGCTGTCAAGTGAAGCCGTCGTAGGATCTGATTTATCTGTTGACCAGCCTGCAAGCACATAGCCGTCTGCCATTACAGCGTTAAAGTAGTTAAGCAATGCAGAACCGACAGTTACTTCTGTCTTGGTGCCGAATCTGATATTGTATTCTTTTACGGTTTCGCTATCGATAAACATACCGCCGTTTGTTACTGCATCGAACTTAATTGTAACCATAAGAGCGTTCATCTTAGTTCTCAGATTGTTAAGAGCATAATCTATTGTGCCCTGAGCAGCACCGGGAGTACCGAGAACCAACGCTGCATCACGAAGAGCCTCGTGGAATTCTTCAATAACGTTTACAGTAGCACCGCTCCATGAG
>CAZBVV010000170.1:0-2639 GCA_964495345.1 uncultured Eubacteriales bacterium | reverse complement strand
AGAAACAACCGGGTCTGCAAGCTCCCAGATTTTGCCCTGAGGGTCTTTGAAAGCACCGTCGCCGTATACCATAACTTCAACGTGCTTTTCCGTCTTTTCAAGGATTTTTGCCTGAATTGCAAGAACGAGGTCTTTACAATCTTTGGGGAAGAGTTTGATTGTTGTTTCCGTTGATTTGTTTGAACCTAAAAGACCGTATGCTTCGTTACAACCGCTGCCGTTAACGGGAGCGTTAAGAATATCGTCAAGACCGCAAACGATTTTTGCACCTGCATCTTTGAGAATACGCTTAGTTCTTGCTCTTGTGTGGATATCGCAGGTGAGAACGCAATCGGTGTAATCAAGGATAGCTTTGGGCTGATTTGCAAAGATGATTTCACATTCAGCACCGCAGGAACGTACAAGCTCACCGTAGTATGCAACGTAGTCAACGCCTGTGAACTCGTGTTTGTTTTCGCCGAAAAGCTCACGGTATTTTTCTTCTGTAAGCACGTCGCTGTAAGGGTTAACACCCGCAGCGTCTATTTTATCAAGGTTTACAAGCTGATTACCAACCTCATCAGAGGGATAGCTGAGCATAAGAACAACTTTCTTTGCACCCATAGCAATACCTTTAAGGCAGATTGAAAAACGGTTTCTTGAAAGAATGGGGAAAATAACGCCGATTGTACCGCCGCCGAGCTTGGCTTTGACATCAGCCGCAATATCCTCAACAGATGCGTAATTGCCCTGAGCTCTTGCAACGATGGATTCGGTAAGAGCAATAACATCACGGTCACGCAATTCAAATTTTTCAGCTTCAGCTGCTTCAAGAACACTTGCGGTAACGATTTCTGCAAGGTCATCACCCTGACGGATAATAGGGCAACGGATACCTCTTGAAACAGTACCGACTTTGCGTTCGTTTTGATTCATAATAGAAACGTCCTTTCTCTGATAAGCCGAATATAAAATACAGCCACATCATTTGTAGATTTCTTCACAAATGATATTATACGCTTTATTTAATAATTTTTCAATACTTCAATTAATTCTTTATTTGGAAGAATATAAAAAATTATGATAAAAAAATTTTTAAATTTTAGTTATAAAAAATAAATGGAAAATGTTTTTATACGGCTGTCGATTTTTTGCGTTTGTTTGTATATATTATATAAGAGATAACGGCGGCTGCGATTGATACACACGAACCTATGAGCAAAAATACGGGCAGAATGTCAAACGGTAATCTGAAATCCATCTGAACAAAGTACCGGACAGTCATAGTTTCGTCATCAAAAGATACTTTTTTGTTTATTTCGTACAGATCGACCATATCATTATCCCAACACTCGTTATATTTGAATGTTTCAGCTTCGTCGACAGTATTGAATATTTTTGTTTCACATACTTCTGTTACAATTTCATAGTCTGCGGAAATAATCTCACCTTCATTGTCGAATTTTGCATCAATGCAGTTTGCTGTAAGTTTGTAAACAGATAATACGGGTGTCATATCAAATTCTATTTTATAAAGTGATTTGCCGTTAAGAAAAAAGTCTTTGATTTTGTTGTAGTCGTTTTCAGCATCTTCTGAATTATATTCTCCATATATGACAGCTCCTGAAAAATCAAAACCTGTTCTTGATGTCAGATTGTCAATTAATTCTGCCGCAAAAGGGAATACTGTACATACAACCATTACAACTGCAATAAAAATTGATGTGATTTTTATATGCTTTTTGCGGTAAACCAAAAATTCGGGGGATAATACGGCTTTATCATCTTCATCTGCACCGATTTTTTTGTACATAATTTTGTAAACAGCAAATGCAACCACACCGCCGAGAAAAATGCCTATAGGTATCATGGGATAAGGCTCAATAATATTTACATAGACTATTGCAAGATAGAAAACAGCAAAAAATGTAAATCCGATTGTTGTGCAAAGGTAAATAAGTGCTTTTTTCTTGCTCTTTGTTGCGGCATTTGCATCAATAATATTTTCTTCGGTATTGAAGCTTGTTCTGAAATTATTGAATGCCACAATCTGAATGATAACGGATGTACAGGATATGAACACCGTAAGCAGAATACAGACTGTTTTTGTTGCAAAGGTGTAGGAAAGCTCCCATGTGAGAGCTGCAAGTATTGATGCAAGCACGCCCAGAGCTATTGATATGAATGACAGATTTGTGAATTTTGAGAGAGCCTTGTCGAAAAGATATTTTGCTCTTTTTTCAGCTTTTTCATCATTAATTTGTGCATTTTCTTCTTTGATAATACGTTCGCCACGCAGAATTTCATCAACGGTGACACCGTAAAGCTCTGCGATTGCAGGGAGCATCATAATTTCGGGGCAACCCTCGTCACGCTCCCATTTGCTTACAGTCTTGTTTGATACATTCAGCTTGTCGGCAACCTCCTGCTGTGTGTAGCCGTGAGTCTTTCTTAATGCGGCAAGAAATGCCCCCATTGTCTTTTTCTCCATAAAATAACCTCCTTTTGTCACCTTTATTCTACTTTGAAGAGAGCATTTTTGCAAGCCATTTGCAGTAGAATATGTCTGCGAAGCGTAGAAAACAATAATTCAGCACAATGTTGGTGTAGGGAGCGACGCCCTCGTCGCTCCGAATAATCAAAATCTGCGATTTTGATTA
>CAZBVV010000169.1:0-2688 GCA_964495345.1 uncultured Eubacteriales bacterium | reverse complement strand
GTACCGTCTGCGGCGGAACAAAGACGGAAACTCTTGCAAAGGTTGACCACACAAGCATTGTAGTTAAAGGCTCTGCAGCAACTTGCGGTAAAAACGGTTTAACAGACGGAACAAAATGTTCGGTATGTAATAAAGTGCTTAATGCACAGCAAATAATCAACGCAACGGGTAAGCACACGTACGACAATGGTAAGGTTATAAAAGCTCCGACTTGCACATCAACGGGTGAAAAGTTATCTACCTGTACCGTCTGCGGCGGAACAAAGACGGAAACTCTTGCAAAGGTTGACCACACAAGCATTGTAGTTAAAGGCTCTGCAGCAACTTGCGGTAAAAACGGTTTAACAGACGGAACTAAATGTTCGGTATGTGACCAAGTCCTTAATGCTCAACAAACAATCAACGCAACGGGCAAACACACATATGATTCCGGAAAAATTACAACATCGGCAACCTGTTGTGCAACGGGCATGAAAACATTAACTTGTATGGTTTGCGGTGCTGAAAAGACAGAAAAAATTGCAGTCGATCCCGACAACCATGTAGGCGGTACAGAGCTTAAAAACGTAACGGAAGCCACTTGTACAAAAACAGGTTATTCGGGTGATACTTACTGCAAAGGTTGCGATAAAAAGATTGCGGAAGGTAACACAATACCCGTAAATCCGGATAACCACAGCTATACAGTACAGATAACGGAACCTACCTGCACTCAGAACGGATATACAACTCACATCTGTGAATGCGGAGATTCTTATGTTGATGCTTACGTTGACGCAAAGGGACACGATTTTTCGAACGGCAACAAGTGTCTTAACTGTGATGAGGTCAATCTGACGGAAATTACATTTGTTGCTGACAGCAGTCTGTATATTTCAGAAATAACAAACGAAGCAACACAGCAGACCGAAAAATATGTCGTTTCCTACACCCCCTTAACGGCAGATGAAATACTTGCTCTTGTTGTAGGTGACGGCTGGAGTATTGCTGATGCCGAAAACAATTCAGTTCCCGGTGACAATGCAGTTTCCACATCCGATATTATAAAGTATACGGCAGATGTGTATTATGCTATTGTAATATTCGGTGACGTCAACCTTGACGGCAACGTGACTGCGGCAGATGCAAGATTAGCACTCAGAGCATCGGCAGCACTCGAAAATTTAACTGATATTCAGCTTATTGCCGCCGATGTTGATATGAAAAACGGCATTACTGCGGCAGATGCAAGACGAATTCTCCGTGTATCGGCGGATCTTGACAAATTTATGTAAATTAGCTGTTCGTCATACAGCTAAAAATATAAAACACGAAAGGTGATTAAAAATGGCAATTATGACAATGCTGGACGGTGCGTTCAGTGCAATCGCAGGAGTATTTATGAAGATTATGTCTGTTATTCTTTCCTTAATGGTAAGTGCAGGCAGTATGGCAGCAGCTCCCGCAACAGATGATCCCATCAAAGCAGCAGATGAAGAAAATGTACAGCTTATGGTTGAAATTCTTGCTGATACTCAGCTTAATGCATTCAACACAAACCGTGCATATTTTGATCTTGCAATGCAGGACTACCAGAATGCAGAAACAGATCTTGAGGCACTTCTCATTCTCGGTGACGTAACAGAGAACAGTCTTGAATGTGAATGGACCACAATCTCTGAGATTCTTACAGCAAACGGATTCAACGATACTCTTCTCCTTGCAACAGGAAACCACGATATCAGACTTCGTGATATGGAAGAGATCAAAGAAAGATTCTACGGTCTTCAGAACACATTTACAACAGTTGATCCCGAAGGCGAGCTTTACTACTCCTACGAGCTTAACGGTTACACATTCATCGTAATGGGTTCCGATACAAGCGAAATGGAAGAAGCTAACATCGGTGACGAGCAGCTTGCATGGATTGATGCAACAATGAGCGAAGCTACAGCAGACGGCAAACCCGTATTCGTTATTCTTCATCAGGTTCTTAAAGGTACACACGGTCTTCCCTATACATGGGGTAACGGTACTAACAAGACAGCAGGTACAGTAGGTGATGACAGCGACGCTATCTACGAAATCCTTAATAAGTATGAGAATGTAATTCTTCTTACAGGACATCTTCACACAGGCTTCGGTCAGTATACATACGAAACACTCGGTGATAACGGTAACATCACATCTATCAACTTCCCCGGTCTCGGTAAGAACAGCCAGGACGGCATCGAAGGCTACGGTCAGGGTGCTACAATGGAGGTTTATGAGGATCAGGTTATCATCAGAGCAAGAGACGTTGCTAACGGCACATATTACGGTGCAGAGTACGACCTCACAATCGACCTCAAGTAATCAAATTACACACAAAATCTCCCGATGCGAATCGGGAGCATTTTTTTTGCGGATTTATTGTAATGTAAGTAAAATCATAGGAAAAACATTGCATATTGCAGTTTTTTGTGATATGGTTGAGGCACAATAGGGACAAATATCAAAAAATAGTTGCAAAGACTCCAAATATATGATATAATCCATTCGTCACACAAAATTTAATTAACAAGCAATTTGAGAAATCTCTCTATTTTTATAGGGAGTTTATACCTATTGCTTATTTGGGAATAATGAATTTGGTAAAAATGCAAATTCCACTTCCCAAGTAAGAAGAGTTTTCTCTCCGCTTGTTAAGTTTTGTGTGACAACAATCGG
>CAZBVV010000168.1:0-2719 GCA_964495345.1 uncultured Eubacteriales bacterium | reverse complement strand
GCTACACAAGCCAGATGGTTCGTACAATCAAGTACTTCGCAGAGCTTGCATAATTTAAATTTGCATAAATTTTCTCCCGTGTTGATTCACGGGAGTTTTTTTATTTATTAATATTGACAAACGCAACGAAATAACTGTATGATAGAATCATAAAATAATACGGAGTGTACTCACATGGCAAAAATAATTACTAACAAAACACACAACAGCGGTATTGCTTTAGGTGGTTTAGGCACAGGCACGGTTGAGCTTCTGCCCGACGGTGAATTTCATTATTGGCAAATAGCAAATTCCCCAAGGCTTACCACACGCTGTCATGAGAAAAAAGTTGATGACGGTGAAAGCAGTACGGGTGCGTTATCTTTTTGGATTCGCACGCAAGAAGACGGTAAAAATCCCATTATCCGAAAGCTCGGAATGAAAACCGATGCAGAAGATTTTACTTACAGAATGTTTGGTTGGAACAAACCTGCAGAACAGATAGAGTTCGACGGTAAATTCCCTGTCTGTAATTTAAAATACACAGATTCAGCATTACCCTGTAACATTTCAATGCAGGCTGTTGCACCCTTTGTACCGCACAATTCAGATTATTCGGCAACACCCGGATTTTATATTGATTTTAATTTAGAAAATCCTACGGACAATCCGCTGAATGTTTCCTTATTAGGTGTTTTGAATCCCGATTTTGCAAACAAAGAATGCTGCACCAAAAACACTTTGTCTGTTAACGACGGTACATACAGCATACATTTGTCACCTGTTGAAGTAACTGATTCACCCGATTGCGGAAATGTTTGCATTTCACTTTCCGGTGACGGTGAAAAATCATATATTACGGCTGATTTCAGACGTTATCTTAAAGAATACATTGCTTATTCAGATGAATTCGGAGTAACGCAGGAATCTGTACTTTTTGATTTTAAAGAAAACGGTTATTTACCAAACAGCAATATGGGTACGGAGCCAACTGCAATTCCTGATGAATTAGACAGTCTTTCAGATGATGAAATTGATTCTCTGTGTGCCGAATATATACAATACCCGTTTGCTGTATCTTTACTGAAAAGAATTAATCATTTTACACCCGATTTTCCGTCAGGCAGAGCTGAAAAAGAAAAATTACTTAAGTTATTAAGCAGACAAATAAAACGAATGAACGACAAATTCGGTTCCTGTGCATTATGCGGAAACGTTGAACTTGCTCCGGGTGAAAAGAAAGTAATCAGATATGTTTTGAGTTGGTATTTTCCGAACCATATCGGTGAAAACGGCAACATGCTTGGTCACTATTACGAGAATCTGTTTTCAGATGCATTGGATGCTAACAGATTTCTTGTTAAAAATTCCGCAAAAATCCACGATAAAGCGGTTGCTTTTTCAAACCTGCTTTTCAGTACGGATATGCCCTCATTTTATCCCGACTGCTGGTCATCTCATCTGTCAACACTTGTTAAAAGCTCATGGTATCTTAAAGACGGTAAGTTTGCTTTGTGGGAGGGATTGGGCTATTGCGGTTTCCACACAACCGACATTACATATCACGCATCTTTCGGTTTATTGGCACTGTTCCCCAATTTACAGAAAAAGCAGATGCTTATGGGTGCTGAATTTCAGCGTGACGACGGAAGAGTACATCATTTCTTCACCCCTGACCTTGAACACGTTGATAACGGTTTTGACCGAGTTGATATGAATATGCAGTTTGTAATGATGGTATTGAGAGATTTCTTATACACAGGTGACCGCAAATATCTCTCCTGCCTTTGGAATAATGTAGTCCGTGCTATGGATTCTATTGAATCCCTCGACACAGACGGTGACGGTCTGCCGGACAGCGAAACCAAAAGAAACACTTACGATGCATGGAATTTTTCCGGAATACCTGCTTATATATCGTTTTTATGGATTTCTGCTTTGAAAGCCGCAGTAATGATTGCTGAAAAAATGAATGACAATGAAAAAGCAACACATTGGCAGACTATTCTCGAAAAAGGCAAAGCTTCTCTTGAAGAAAAGCTTTGGAACGGTGAATATTACAACCTTTGGTGCAACGAAAATCAGACTGACGAATCACTTATGACCGACCAGCTTGACGGCGAATGGTTTTTGCGAATAATTGGTATCGGCGGCAATCTTTCTGATGAACGTGTACAACAAATTGTTAAATTTATTTTTGATCATAATTTTGACGCAGAACAAGGTCTTATAAACGCATCGTGTCCTCAAAACAAGCAAACATCAATTCATACATACAAAAACTGCCAGACAACAGCAGTATGGACAGGTATTGATTATGCATTTGCGGCATTGGCTCTTTCCGTCGGACTCAATGACATTTCCGATACAATTATAAATTCCGTTCA
The DNA here is from genome assembly GCA_964495345.1 of uncultured Eubacteriales bacterium. Lineage (GTDB taxonomy): Bacteria > Bacillota > Clostridia > Oscillospirales > Acutalibacteraceae > UBA1081. The sequence goes on along the minus strand of CAZBVV010000168.1, from coordinate 353 downwards.
CAACAACCAAATGCGTTTTGGCTCGTTCTGGGATCATTGGGAATGCGGTCATCATTACACACGCCCATTATCAAGCTGGACAACACTAACTGCCGCATTGGGACTTTTTGTTGACAGTGAAAACAAGATTATAAGCCTTAACCCGCCCGTTGATAACATTACTCTGCCGCTTTGCACTTGTAATACCCTTGCAACAGTAACATTCAAAGATAACAAATGTGAAATTACGTGCATTGAAGGCGATTTTAATGATTGGAATGTTAAATTGCCTGTGGGAATGAAGCTTGTGATTAATTGCGATAAACAATAATTTAGCGTAGCAGAAATTAAATGATATGCCATGTAGGGAGCGA
>CAZBVV010000167.1:0-2757 GCA_964495345.1 uncultured Eubacteriales bacterium | reverse complement strand
TTTTGGTGTTTTGATACAGCCTCTTACATTATAAAAGAAATCTAAAAAAACGCAACCTTATTATTAAAAATATCTTTCAAACATACATTTATGTTCAAAAAATTCACCGCATAAAACCAAACAAAGAAAGGAGCTGACGAAAAATCAGCGGCTTGGTGGTTTGCTCTTCAAATTCTTTTATTGAAATATTAACCCTGCTTTTCAGACATATACCATCTGTTAAAACGGCGAATTAATTTATTTACAGGTGCCCAAAATTTATAGCTTTTTTCACCGTCTAATAAATCCTCTGTTTCTATGTTTTCCAGAATAACTTTTTCACGAAAAAGCATATTAACCGCCTGACTGTTATAGGAACGGAATTTTGTTTCATTTTCTATGGTGTAAAAATTCTGACAAAGCTGTCCGTCCTCAGTGGAACGCATAGAATTAAGGAAATTTATGCTGCCGCCTGAAAGTATCAGTGCAGGCTCTGTTTTTGAAGAGCCGTCATGTCCCACATTGACAAATGTTGCAGTACTGTCTTTGGCATTGAGGAATGACTTTCCGCCATATATAAATGTATTGAAAACAGTAATATTTTCGCAAGATTCAAGAGTTATATATGTTGTCTTCTTTCTTCCTATAGGAATGAAAAAATAATCAAAATTATTCTCTTCTTTTACTCTGTTTTTCAGTTCAGGTATATCGAAGTTTTCATAACCGTTCCGGGGTAATGTATTTGCATTCTGATGACAACCCTCAATAGTACTGTTTTTACAGTTTTTCAGATTGAACATTCCCTCAATACAGCAACTCACAATCTTTTTCATAAACGCATTTTCGCAACCCTCTAACTCAATACCTGTTGCTGCAAGTGTAATTGTACAGTTGGTTACATAAATGTTGTCGGACTTACTGTAAACGGCAGGTGATGTCTTTTTATAATTACCGCTGTCATCAACAGGATTGTTTAAAGGATAATCAATTCTTAAACCGTTCAGACCTGCATTGTCACCGCCTAAGGTAATAAGAGGTTTATCATTTTCATTGTAGCCGTAGTATGAAATAATCAATGTGCCGTTACTGCATCCGCCCTGACAACGGACGGGAACACTTGAAGAACCTCTTAATTCAACACCTTCGGGAACAGTTATAGGTTTATCGAGCCTGTAAAGTCCTGCAGGAAGATATACAACTCCGCCTGTGTTTTTTGCTTCGTCAAGTTTCTTTTGAATATCGGCAGAAATATCTGTTTTCCCTGTTTTGTCAGCTTCAACAATATAAAGAAAACTGTTTGGCTTTTTGTATGTAATATGGTAATCGGGCGAAAGTGAAGATGTATCGGCTTTGTATTCTTTTATGGGTTCACCGTCCCAATGCCGTTTTGTTTCACCTTTAACTTCTACATTGGTAAGCTGTATTGCACTATAATCTTCTTGAAGAATTGCATATTCACTGCCCTCGATAATACCGTTAGCAACCGCCAAGCCCCAGGTTTTACCTCGACGGGAAATTGTGTATCTCGGAATATAGATTCCGTAATCACAATCAGTTATTCTCAGGTCAACGAAAGAGCCGCTGAAAGTGTAACGCAATCCCTCTTTGAAATGAATACCGTAAAGCATATTTGAAATTTTAACATCTGCAATATTAGGCCATTCAAGGTCACCTAAAGCCATACCATAGGCATTTTTTCTTGTGTATTCATTAAGCTTTTCTTCATTGGGAGCATTGAACTTTTCTCCCGCATTTGCCCAATATCTGTTTGAGATATAGAGGGTTTTAATTGTATCAACATCAGAACTGTTAGTGTTATTCAGTCCTTCGTACAAACAAGTTCCTTTTACGTTTTCTATGGTTGTCATCTCGTGAACCTGTTCGGTGCCAAGTTCACATTCTGAGCAAACACCTATGCCCCTGTATGAATTTATCAACGTGCAATCCTTTATGGTATGCAGCATACTGTCATCGTTGCCCTTAACATAGAATGTATATGGATACGGCTTAACATTATCTATATCTTGTTCAGGATACCATACAGTAAGACCAACTGCACCTGCACTTGCACCAACAGTAAAGAGTGAAGGTAACATTTCGTCACTGCTTTCAACATCAGCAATTATGACAGTGCCGTACTCGTTACCTTCATCAGGGTCCTGATATTCTCCGCGAAGTGTAACAAATTTCTGTATATAGATGTTACCTGTAACTCTGTATTCGCCCTTCGGAAGCCAGACAGTACCTCCGCCCGCATTATAGCAATCATCAATAGCTTTCTGCATAATTGCGGTAACATCCTTTTTACCTGTATTATCAGCGTTATAAGGTGCATCTGTTAAAATAACATCCGCTATAACCACATCATCCGTAGGATAAACTGTATCTACAATTACGGGCTGTTGTACCTTTTCTTCTGCCGCAAAGCAAGGTACCGCAAAGCAAACCAGCATAACTAAGCAAAGTATTACTGATAAAAATTTTTTCATAAAAGCCACCTCTATAAAAAACATATCACACTATTTTTAAGATTAACCAATCTGTTTTTTATTGAAACATCTGATTCATCAAACTGATTATAACATATATTCCGCCACATTTCCACAGTTACATTTATGTATAAAATTCAACTGCACACAAAGAAAGCAAGTGACGAAAAATCAGCTGCTTTCAGTTTTTAGTTTAACAATCGGAATTTATCTTTATCATTTCATAAAGCATATTTTTATCGGATGCTTCGGGTTAGTTTGTATCGTGTTTTCGTTTAAAACAACATTT
>CAZBVV010000166.1:0-2773 GCA_964495345.1 uncultured Eubacteriales bacterium | reverse complement strand
ATTGCCACCTCCCTCAACGAGGGAGGCTTGAAAAGTGTGTGCTAAATTATTGTTTACCATTATAATCATTAAAAAAGATAATCCCCGAAGTTTTAAGCTTCGGGGATTGAGTTTATATTGAATCAACAAATCTGCAAGCGGAGATTGCGGCAACTGCACCGTCGGCTATTGCCGTGGCAACCTGACGGACAAATTTTGTTCTGCAATCGCCTGCGGTAAAAATACCTTTGGGACTGTTTTCGGGTATACAGCTTTCGTCTGCTTTGATGTAGCCGTAATCATTGAGCTTTGTCACATTTGAGAACGGTTCGTTTTCCGGTTTCTGACCTATCGCAACGAATACGCCGTCAAGCAAAAGCTCAGTTGTTGCATTCGTTTCGGTGTTTTCAATGATTATGCCTTTAAATTCATTGTCACCGACAATCTCTTTTACAACGCTTGAATAAATCACCGTAACGTTGCTTCTGCTTTCAATGTCTTTAATCAGCTTTTCTTCGCCTGTAAGGAAACTGAGATTCTGAATCACCGTAACATTTTCGCAGATGTCACTTAACATAACCGCTTCCTGTAATGCGGAATTTCCGCCGCCTACTATTGCTACGTTCTTGCCTTTGTAGAATGCACCGTCACATACGGCACAGTAGGAAATGCCCTCACCAACAAATTTATCCTCATTGGGAAGCTCTAATTTTCTGTGAGCAGAGCCGCCTGCTATGATGACGGACTTTGCATTATATTCTGCGTAGTCACCGATAACCGTATAATTTCCCGGTTCGCCTGTTATTTCCTTTGCGGTGTCAAGCTCTATTTCCACACCCTGTGTGAGTGCCTGCTCTGTCAGCTTGTCTGCAAATTCCGTGCCGGACATCTGTATAAATCCCGGATAATTTTCAACTCTCGGCGAGTGAGTTATCTGCCCGCCGAAGGTTGATTTCTCTAATACAATAACGGATTTTTCTGCCCTGCGTGCGTAAATTGCCGCTGTAAGACCTGCAGGGCCTGCTCCTATTATAATAATATCGTACATCTTTTACACCTGTTTTGCAACCTGTTCGGTAAATGCTCTGATATTAGAAAGATTTGTGATTTTTTCAATCTTATTGCCCGAAATTACAACGAGTGTGGGAGCTTGTTTAACATCAAATTTCTTTGCAAGCTCGGGATGATCGTTTGCAAAAACTTCTTCAAATTCAATTCCTGCTTTTTTGAGGAAATGAACGGCCATTTTGCAGTTGGGACAGGTTGATGTTGCGAAAAGAATTACTTTATCTTCATCTGCAACGTCTTCAACAGCTGTTTCTACAGCTACGGTTGCTCTTGATTTGGGAGTTACATTTTCAAACTTTTCGGGTGAGTAAACCTTTCTTTCTTTGTACTCCTGTGTTTTACCGTCGTTCCAGTTCTGAATGGGACCGTAGTATCCTGTGATACGGCTGTAAAACACTGTCTTTTAGCCGCAATCGGGACATTCATAAACCTCACCTGCAATATATCCGTGATTTTTGCATACGGAATATGTGGGAGAAAGTGTATAATAGGGGAGTTTGTAATTTTCTGCAATCTTGCGGATAAGTGAAGCCGCACTCTTCCATGAGGGAAGCTTTTCGCCTAAGAATGCATGGAAAACAGTACCCGATGTGTAAAGAGTCTGCAAATCGTCCTGAATGTCAAGAGCCTCAAAAATATCATCTGTGTAGCTAACGGGGAGGTGTGATGAGTTGGTATAATAGGGAGTGCCGCCCTGTGTTGCATCGGATGCTGTAATGATATCGGGATAATGCTTACGGTCATGCTTTGCAAGACGGTAGCTTGTAGATTCTGCGGGAGTTGCTTCAAGATTGTAAAGGTCGCCGTATGCTTCCTGATAATCTGAAAGCTTGTTTCTCATAAAGTTAAGAACTTCTTTTGAGAATTCCTGTGTTTCCTCATGAGTCATGTCTTTTTTAAGCCATGCAGCGTTAAGACCAACCTCGTTCATACCAACAAGACCGATTGTGGAGAAGTGGTTGCTGAATGTGCCGAGATAACGCTTTGTGTAGGGATAAAGTCCCTCATCAAGAAGCTTTGTTATAACATCACGCTTGATTTTAAGTGAACGTGCAGAAATGTCGAGCATTCTTTCAAGACGCTTGTAAAAATCTTCCTTATCCTTTGCAAGATAAGCAATTCTGGGCATATTGATAGTAACAACACCAACTGAACCTGTGCTTTCGCCGCTGCCGAAGAAACCGCCGGACTTTTTACGAAGCTCTCTCAGGTCAAGACGAAGACGGCAGCACATACTTCTTACATCGCTGGGAGCCATGTCGCTGTTGATGTAGTTTGAAAAATAGGGAGTGCCGTATTTTGATGTCATCTCAAAGAGTAAACGGTTGTTTTCCGTTTCGGACCAGTCAAAGTCACTTGTGATTGAATATGTGGGAATGGGATATTGGAAGCCTCTTCCGTTGGCATCGCCCTCAATCATTGTTTCGATGAATGCTTTATTGATCATATCCATCTCTTTTTTACAGTCTTTGTACTTAAAGTCCATTTCCTTGCCGCCAACGATAGCATTAAGCTCTGCAAGGTCATTGGGAACTGTCCAGTCAAGAGTGATGTTTGAGAAAGGTGCTTGTGTACCCCATCTTGAGGGAGTATTTACACCGTAGATAAAGGATTCAATGCACTTCTTTGTCTGGTCATAAGTAAGATTGTCTGCTTTAACAAAAGGTGCAAGATATGTATCAAATGATGAGAAAGCCTGAGCGCCTGCCCATTCGTTCTGCATTAT
>CAZBVV010000165.1:0-2776 GCA_964495345.1 uncultured Eubacteriales bacterium | reverse complement strand
TGTCTTGTTCACGGACTTACCGTTCTTGCTGATTCATTTATCGCACTTGATAGATACGCACAGAAATATCCCGACTCAATGGATACTCTTGTTGATGCACTCAAAAATAACTTTGAGGGCTATGAAGATATAAGAGAATTTCTTTTGAGCTGTCCCAAATTCGGTAACAACATTGAAGAAGTTGATATGGAAGCCGTTGAAATTGCAAATAAGGTTTCCGATATGCTCCGCAGTAAGAAAAACTATCTCGGTAATTCATTCCGTCCCGATTTTTCAAGCCCCTCTACACATCTTCTTTACGGCTATTGGGTTGGTGCAACTCCCGACGGCAGAAAGAGCCGTGATATGCTCGGCTACGGTGTTGACCCCCTTTACGGTGAGGCTTCAAACGGCTTGGGATTCCGTATGCTTTCAAATATGAATCTGCCTTTTGAGCAGTTTAACGGCGGTTACGCTTCACACATGGGTATTGACCCCAAATATTTTAAAGGCGAAACTTATGAGGCAAAGGGTGTTGAGTTCTATAACAATATCATAAGACCTCTGTTCTTCAACGAGCTTAAAGAGGGTGTTTCACCTTTCTATCTCTATGTTAATGTTACAACTCCCGATACGCTTCGCAAGGTTCTTGCAAATCCCGAAAAATATGCACCAAGCGGAGTTTACATTATGCGTATTCACGGCACATTTGTTAATTTCCTTGACCTTTCACCTGCAATTCAGAATGATATTATTACAAGGCTTGATTTACAGTCTACTTCAATAGGATGTTAATATGAACGCAATAGGTATAGATTTAGGCACAACAAGTATCTGTGCCGTGGCAATAGATATTGATACAGGTGCGGTTATAAAATCAAAAACTGTGCCGAGTAATGCATTTATCACTACTCCCAATGCGTGGGAGAGAGTGCAGGACGTATCTGCAATTATCAATATCGCAACTTCACTTGCAGAAGAATTTATTGATGAAAATACCTGTGTTATCGGTGTAACAGGTCAGATGCACGGTATTGTTTATGTAGATAAAAACGGCAAAGCGGTCAGCAATCTGTATACATGGCAGGATGCAAGAGGTAATCTGCCTTACGGTGATACAACCTACGCAAAGCACCTTGATTCTTTTGCAGGCTACGGTAATGTTACCGATTTTTATAATAAAGTCAACGGCTTGCGACCCGAAAGTGCCGTAAGCTACTGTACCGTACACGATTATCTTGTAATGACTCTCTGCGGTCTTACATCTCCCGTTATTCATACAACTGATGCGGCAAGCTTAGGCTGTTTTGATATTGAAAAAAACATATTTAACTACGATATTGATGTGAAAGTAACGGGTGGATTTGATATTGCAGGGGAGTATAGAGGTATTCCCGTTGGCGTTGCAATAGGGGACAATCAGGCGAGTGTATTTTCCTCAATTTCAAGTGATGACGATATTCTTCTCAATGTGGGTACGGGAAGTCAGGTTTCCGTTATTTCAGAAAAATGTGTCATTGGTGAAAATATTGAGGCAAGACCTTTTTTCGGCGGCAAATATCTTCTTTGCGGTGCGGCTCTTTGCGGCGGCAGAGCATATTCCGTGCTGAAAGATTTTTATTCGGACGTGCTTAAAGCCGCAGGAGTTGAAAATGCGGATGTTTATGCCGTTATGGATAAAATGCTCACAGATGCAACGGATTCTTTAACCGTTGATACCCGATTTGAGGGTACAAGAAAAAATCCCGATTTATCGGGCAGTATTACAGGCATAAGAACGGATAATTTTACTCCCGCACAGCTTACTTTAGGTTTTCTTGAAGGTATGGTTGAGGAGCTTTACTCAATGTATCTTCAGACACAGAAGCAAAACGGCTCAATAGTAGGCTCGGGTAACGGTGTAAGAAAAAATCCCCAGCTTGTTGCGGCTGCTGAAAGAAAATTCGGCAGTAAAATGAAAATTCCCGCACATCTTGAAGAAGCCGCTTACGGTGCGGCTATGTACGGTCTTGTTGCAAGCGGCAAATTTACTTATGAACAAGTAAGAAAACTTATAAAGTATTAAGGTGATAGTATGATAAATTCTCCTGTATTTTTTGAACGTAACCGTGTGGGCAGAGTGTATTCGGGCGGTAAGCTTTTCAGCGGATTTTTCGGTGATGAACCCGTTGACGGTTTTCTTCCCGAAGAATGGATTGCATCATCCGTTAAAGCAATAAATAAAGTTCAGCTTCACGAAAAAGAGGGTATTTCAAAAATCAAAGACAGCGATATGTATTTTGATGAGCTTCTTTCACAATATCCTTGTGAAATGTGCGGAACATCGGGCAAAATGCGTATTCTTGTAAAGGTGCTTGACAGTGCGGTAAGACTGCCTGCACAGGCACATCCCGACAAACCTTTTTCAAGAAAATATTTTAATTCGGAATACGGAAAAACCGAGAGCTGGATAGTTCTTGACACAAGAGAAAATGCAAAAATTTATTTCGGCTTCAAAGACGGCGTTGATAAAGAGATATTCTCAAAAGCCATTGACGACAGCAAAACAGATAAGGATGCTATGGAGCGTCTTATGCTTTACCGAGAGCCGCAGAAGAATGATGTTTTTCTCGTTCCCGCAAAAACGGTTCATGCAATCGGTGCAGGCTGTCTGATTCTTGAAATTCAGGAGCCTACCGACTTTACCGTTCAGCCTGAGCATTGGTGTGATGAGTATGAGCTTAACGATAAAGAAATGTATCTGTCTCTTACAAAAGAACAGGCAATAGAGTGCTTTGATTTTACAAAAGCTCCCGAC
>CAZBVV010000164.1:0-2850 GCA_964495345.1 uncultured Eubacteriales bacterium | reverse complement strand
TTCAATCAAAAGTATTTAAAAGGAGTGCGGACAATGACATTATCACTTCTTGAAATGCAGTTGAGTTGGGGCGATACCCTAAAAACATCGGGTGTTGGTTTTGTTATCGTTCTTATTGTTCTTGCATTTATTGCTGTGCTTATTATGATGATATCAAAAGTATTCAACAAGGTTGCAGGTAAAGCTGCAAAGGAAGAAACAAAATCTGAAGCATCTGCTTCAACACCTGCAGCTCCCGTAAATGCTTCTGTTTCCGTTGCTGTTCCTGCGGCTCCGGTTGCATCAGGTTATCTCAAACTTGAAGGAGTTTCTGAAGCAAATGCAGCTGTGATTATGGCTCTTGTAAGCCATCAGACAGGAATCCCCCTTAACAGACTTGCATTCCATTCAATTAAATGCCTGCAGGATTCGGTAGAGCTTATCGATGTGGATGAACCCACTGCTGCAGTTATTATGGCAATTGTCAGTGATACAAGCGGAATACCGCTTGAAAGACTTGATTTTTCATCAATCAGACTTATAAAGGAGAACTAAAAATGAAATATGTAGTTACATTAAACGGCAAAAATTACGAAGTTGAAGTTACAGAATCAGAAGCAGTTATCACAAACATTACAGAAGCACCTGTTGCTGTTGCACCTGTTGCAGCTCCCGTTGCTGTTGCGGCAGCACCTGCAGCACCTGTAGCTCCTGTTGCAGAAGCAGCTCCCGCAGCACCTGTTGCACCCGTTGTTGCAGGTGATGGTGAAAAGGTTGTTGCTCCCATGCCCGGAAATATTATTGATGTTAAAGTTTCTGTCGGTCAGGCTGTTAAGAGAGGCGATGTAGTAATCGTTCTTGAAGCTATGAAGATGGAAAATGAAATTGTTGCTCCTGTTGACGGTACTGTTAAGCAGATTCTTGTCCAGAAAGGCAACACTGTTGATACTGACGAAGTTCTTGCAGTTATCTGAGAAAGGACTTTTGTAAAATGAGTATAGTTGATACATTAATGGGGCTGTTTGAAACCTCGGGTATCGGTGCATTTTTCAATGGTACAGCAAGCATAAAGAATATAATTATGATTCTTGTTGCAATTGTGTTCCTGTATCTTGCAATTGCAAAGAAATTCGAGCCACTTCTTCTCGTTCCCATTTCATTCGGTATTCTTCTTGCCAATCTTCCCGGCTCTGAAATTATGCTTGATTCAATAGGTCTTTCTGACCCTGCAACAATGCAGGCAATTGAAGAAGGCACTCTTGAAGCCGGTCATTGGTATGATTCCGGTGTGTTGCGATTGCTGTATATCGGCGTTAAGAGCAGTATATTCCCCTGTCTTATCTTTATGGGTGTCGGTGCTATGACAGACTTTGGTCCGCTTCTTTCCAACCCTGTCAGCCTTCTTTTAGGTGCTGCGGCACAGCTTGGTATTTATGTGGCATTTATTGTTGCTATTGCCCTCGGCTTCACTCCTCAGGAGGCATCATCAATCGCAATTATCGGCGGTGCAGACGGACCTACAGCTATTTTCCTTACAAGTAAGTTGGCATCGCATCTTCTTGCACCAATCGCAGTTGCGGCATATTCATATATGGCTCTGATTCCTGTAATCCAGCCTCCCGTTATGAAGCTTCTTACAACAGAAAAAGAACGTTCTGTAAAGATGACACAGCTGAGAAAAGTTTCAAAAACAGAAAAGATTATTTTCCCTGTTGTTGTTCTTATTATCACAGCACTTCTTCTGCCTTCGGTAATACCGCTTCTCGGTATGTTTATGCTTGGCAACCTGTTTAAGGAATGTGCTGTTACAGACAGACTTTCTGACACTGCACAGAATGCCCTTATGAATATTGTTACAATTCTTTTAGGTGTTTGTGTCGGTGCAACAGCAAACGGTGAAACATTCCTTACTGCTGAAACTCTTAAAATTGTTGCTCTCGGTCTGTTTGCGTTTGTATTCTCTACAGCCGGCGGCGTTCTTTTCGGTAAGCTCCTTTATGTGCTTACAGGCGGAAAAATCAATCCCCTTATCGGTGCGGCGGGTGTTTCTGCTGTTCCTATGGCTGCACGTGTTGCTCAGAAAGAGGGAGCAAAGACAGATCCCACAAACTTCCTTCTTATGCACGCAATGGGGCCCAATGTTGCAGGTGTTATAGGCTCTGCAGTTGCAGCAGGCTATTTGCTTTCAATGTTTGGTTGATACCGTGTATAATATTATATTTTTTGACCTTGACGGCACTCTTACTGATTCGGGAGAAGGCATAATCAAAAGTCTTGAATATGCCTTTGATGAATTGAATATAACAAAACCGCCATACGAGATGCTTAAAAAGTTCATCGGTCCGCCATTGACGGTGTCATTTCACGATTATATGAATTTTGATGATGAACTTACGGCAAAAGCCATTAAAAAGTACCGCGAAAGATATATTATAAAAGGTATATTTGAAAATACACCTTATAGCGGTATATCGGAGCTTCTTGATGAGCTTGTGAACAGAGGCTTAAGGCTTGCAGTTGCAACAACAAAGCCCGAGCATATGGCGTTAAGGGTAACAGATCATTATGATTTGACAAAATATTTTGAAACTGTTTCCGGTGCAACAGGCGAGAATGATACTAAAGAGGCTGTTATAAGAAGAGCTTGCGAAAGAATGAAAATCGACGAAAATGAGATTAAAAACATTCTTATGATAGGTGACAGAAAGTTTGATATAATCGGTGCTCATGCTTGCGGTATGAAATGTTGTTGCGTTGGGTATGGCTTTGCTCCTGAGGGCGAATTTTCGGAGTACGGTGCTGATTATGTTGTTGAAAGTGTTGAAGAATTGAAAAAAATTCTTCTTAATTAAAATTACAGACACCGTACTT
>CAZBVV010000163.1:0-2960 GCA_964495345.1 uncultured Eubacteriales bacterium | reverse complement strand
GCTTGATGAGTTCTTCGTGATAATATGCCTGATATTCTTCTGTGTAGTCACCCTGTTTGGGGTCGGATGTATGCCAATCAAGAGCTTCACAGCCGTATTCACTTATACCGATGGGCTTATTGGGGTACTTCTTGCGGAAATTATCAAACCAAGGTCCGTTCATATCGGTTGTTCCGCCGTACCAGCCGAAATAGTGATTATATGAAAGAATATCGCTGATATGAACATACTCCGCATCAATGGGACACATTGTAACCGATGCTATAGTTGTAAGACGGGTTTTATCCATTTCATGACAAAGGTCATTGAGCTTTTTGTGGTTTCTTATAAGGTCGGGGTCAGCCGCACCGGCTATGGTGATTTCATTTGAAAGTCCCCATACAACGATTGAGGGATGATTGTAGTTCTGAACAATAAGCTCTTTCATTTGTGTTACGGTGTTATCGTAACCGTTTGGCATATGCTTTGAAATATAGGGAATTTCAGCCCAAAGAACAAGACCAGCCTCATCACAAAGGTCATAGAAAACCTGTGAATGCTGATAATGTGCAAGACGAATTGTGGTTGCACCAACTTCAAGAATAAGGTCGAGATCCTCTTTGTGATGCTCAGGAAGAAGAGCGTTACCGATGTCCGGTCTGTCCTGATGACGGGAAACACCTCTTAACGGATATTCCTGACCGTTGAGAATAAAGCCTTTTTCGGGGTCTATCTTGAATGTACGGCATCCGAAGCGTGCGGAAATTTCATCAACTGCCTCGCCGTCTACAATAAGAGTTGCTTTTGCTGTATAAAGATAAGGGTCTTTTCTTCCGTTCCAAAGATGAACGTTTGTGATTTTAATAACAGCTTTGTCATCACCGTCTTTTTCAGCAGAAGCAATAACCTTACCGTCAGCAACAATTTCATATTTAACCTTGCAGTTGTCATCATCTTTAATAAATGTTTTAATTTCAACATCTGCATCTGCACCGTTGATTACAGGAGTAACCATAATTGAGGGTGAACCGTAGTAATCAAGGTCAAAATGATTTTCGGGCACACCGATTACACTTACATCACGGTAAATGCCGCCATAGAACGTAAAGTCCGCATTCTGGGGATAAACTCTGTCGTTAGGTGAATTATCAACTGCAACAGCAACAATATTTTCTGCTTTTACATCTGAAATTTTGGCTCTGAATGTGGAATAACCGCCATCATGTTTGCAGATGCTTTTGCCGTTCCAGTAAACCTCACAGGATGAATTTACGCCATCGAACTGAAGATATTTCTCCGCACCATCGGGAAGCTCATCAGCGTTGATTGATTTTACAAACCAACAAGTGCCTCTGTAATAGTCATTACCGCCGTCCTGTCCGTCTTTTCCGTTCCATGTATAGGGCAAATCAAGTGCTTGCCAATCTGACGGAACTGCAGACGGTACGTTTTTTGCATTTTTTGAAAATAACCAACCGCTGTTGATAATTTTGATGTTTCTCATAGTAACCTCCGTAAAATTAAATTATTCATTTATATTATAATTTAAAAAAAATAAAATTTCAACAGATATAAGCATTTTAACAATATTTATTTTATCCAAAGTATCCAATTTATTAAAAATGTCCAAAAATTTAACCAAAAGACTCAATCAAATCTGAATACTGTATTATATTATTGTTTATTAAAGAACGACAATGTATTACAGATTTCATAAAAAACATTAAAATTTTATAGGTATTTTTTACATTTGAAAATTTGCATAATATGTCCGCAAATGCAAACAATACCCTTGCAAACGAAAATTTATGATATATTTTTGGAGTGAAAATCATGAAAGCCACAGGAATAGTAAGGCGAATTGACGACTTGGGAAGAGTCGTTATTCCCAAAGAAATCCGCAGAACAATGCGTATCCGTGAGGGTGACCCGCTTGAAATATACACCGATGCAGACGGAGAGGTTATATTCAAAAAATACTCACCCATGGGCGAGATATCAGAATTCACGTCTCAATATGCAGAGGTTCTTTACAGAGCAACAAATATGCCCGTTATCATCACAGACCGTGACCATGTTATCTCGTGCATGGGTCTTTCAAAAAAAGATACCATTGATCGCCACATCACCAAAGAACTTGAAAATATTATGGAAAACCGTTCCAGCTTTGTTGCAGGCTCGGAGCATCAGGAGCTTTATCCTGTTGAGGGGCTTGACCGAAATGCGGCTATTGCATACCCCATTATCGGCAGCGGTGATGTTTCCGGTTGTGTAGTTCTTCTTTTCGGTGAAAACGGAACTTCACCTACACAGTCCGAAATCAAGTTGACACAGGTTGCAGCATCATTTTTGGGCAAGCAGACGGAAGAATAAGCACTTTTTCAAAATTTTAACGCACTTTTTTTGAAAATTTTGCACCAATTAATTAAGGAATAAACTCACGAATGAAGCAAATACTATCAACGAGACTTGAATAAGGAGTTGAAAAACAATGCTTGACAGAATAGCGTTGATTCTTGTTGTAATAGGCGCCGTCAACTGGGGTTCTATCGGTCTTTTCCAATTTGACTTAGTATCCTGGATTTTCGGTGGACAAGACGCAATAATCAGCAGAATTATCTACACAGTAATTGCCCTTGCAGGTATCTGGTGTATTTCCCTCTTATTCAGAGAGAATGAAGTGCTCGTCAGACACGGTTCTAATGACGAATAAACAACGAAGCGACGATTATTCGCCGCTTTTTTTACATACAAAAACCCCGAAAGCATATAGCTTCGGGGAAAATTGCATTTAAATGTTGAGAGAAATAACGGTTGATTATCTCTTGGAGAAATAAGAACGCTGTTTTGTAGTGTTTTGTATCGTTTTGAAAAGTCCGATAAAATAAGGCTTTACCTTGATTATTGTATCATAACTTTTTGCAATTTGCAATAGCCTTTTGTATTTTCGGACATCAAAAGGACATCACGGACATCAATTT
>CAZBVV010000162.1:0-2967 GCA_964495345.1 uncultured Eubacteriales bacterium | reverse complement strand
AAATTATTGTTTATCTATATACAATTCAATTTAATTGTGCTAAAATAAATCTGCAACTTTCAAATTAAGGATGTGCGTAATTTATGGAAAAGAAAAAACTTTACATTTTAACCTACGACCACGGCGGATATGTGCTGTGGAAAGATGCGGTAAAGCCCCGTCTTAAAGAGCTTTTTGAATGGATGGAGAAGTACCCCAAGCTTCGTGTGGGACTTGATTACGAATCATTTACCTTTGACGAATTTTCAAAATGCGACCCCGAGGTGGTGGAGCTTGCAACAAAGCTTATTGAAAAATATCCCACAAGAGTAGGTCTTGGTGCAACCACCTACGGTCAACCTCTTTCGCTTACCATCTCCGAGGAATCCAATGCCCGTCAGCTTACTTATGCAATCCGCACCAACATAAAATATTTCGGCAAGACTCCCGAGGTTTACGCAATTTCCGAGTTCGCTCTTAATAATCAGACTCCTCAGCTTATAAAACAATGCGGTTACAAGGCGGCAATCATGCGTTCCCACGTTATGGGCTACGGCTACACAAAAACATTCAATTCCCCTTGGGGCAATTGGATAGGCAAGGACAAAACCGCAATCCCCGCCGTACCCACTTATGACAAAGAGGGCAGAGGCTTTAACTGCACCACAGTTGACAACTGGATTCTCTCAAGATGGCCGCAGGATACGGACATTTCTCTTGAAAAATTTGAGGAAATGTTTGCCGACTACTCTCCCCTGCTGGCATCACGTTACGATGACCTTACGCAAGAGGTTAAGGGTGTTACGGAATACATAGAAACAAAGGACAATTACGAATACGTGCTTCTTGAAGATATCCCTGCTCTTTACGGTGAGCCTGTGGATATTCTCCAAACAACAGACAACGATTTCCACGTGCAGATGCCCTGGGGCTACTGCGGAAACGAGATTTTCGGAGGTGTGCGTCAGTCCGAGGTTGCCTGTGTTCAGGCTGAAAAGCTTAACGCTCTTGCAGTTATGCTTGGTGCAGAGCCGTTGAACGGCAAAATCGACGAAGCATGGCAATATGCTCTTGCGGCACAGCATCACGACGTTACAATCTGCGGTCTTTTAGACCTTTCAAGGCGGTTTATTCCCACATCCCTCAGTGCGTCCGATTTTGTAAAGAGTGAATCACTGAAAGCAATAGCAAAGCATTTTGCAAATTCGGATGAGAGCAAGGTTCTTGCAATAAATTCACACTCATTCCCCGTAGATGAATGGGTAAAAGACGAAAACGGCAGATATATACATATCAATCTGCCCCCTTTCACAGCCGCAACGGTGGAAAAAGACACTAAAACATACCCGTATTCATGGTCAACAGCAAGCGGAATTCTCGAAACACCGCACTACACAATAAAGCTTACCGACAAGGGTATTGCTTATATCAAAAATAATTCAAACGGTTACATTCTTGTTGATAACGGTGAGGGTGAGCTGTTCAGTGCTTACATTGACGGTGAGGACTGCATTTCACAGGGTAAATGGTCGGTTGAAATTGATTCCTGCGGTGCGACTGCCGTTCAGACAGGTCAAATCGGCACGGTACCTTACACATTCACCATGAGATTCAGCGGTGATAATCCGAGAATTGACTGCAAAGCTGATTTTGAGGTTCACAATCAGCTTATCGGCAGAACTGACAGATGCATGGGTATGCAAAGACCTCTTACGGTAAACGGTCACATCCACGAGGGCAAGCTTAATTTCAATCTCAATCTGCGTCTTGACAAAAACCGCCGAATGGTAAGGGATTTACCCTATTCAATATCCGATTGGAACGGTGCAATCCGCACAACAGAGGACTATTGGTACGAAAAAGAGGTTATCATTCTTGACAAAGAGGTTTCACCGGAAGAATCATTTGATTCAACCACTCAGCTTAACGGCATTTATTGGTTGGCTCTGCGTGACGAAAACAACGGTCTTGCCGTTATGAACAGAGGTTGCATGGGTTCGGATGTAAACGGCAACAGACTTTCAATACCTCTTGTGTATTCCAATGAATATCTGTGCGGAACAAAAATCCTCGACGGCGAATACAGCAGCGAATTTGCAATTATGCCTTTCAACGCCTCAAAAACCGATGCAGAAGTTCACAAGACAGCATTATCTTATAACTATCAGCCGATATTTACAACTGCAGAGTGCGGCAAAGCTCAGTTCAGTATTGCAGATTTCAAATCTTCCGGCGGAGCTGTTATTCTTACGGCACTCTATCCTGAAAACGGCAACATTCTTGCAAGATTCTGCAACTACTCCGATGAAGAGGCACAGGTTACTTTTACTCCGTCAACAGGCACGCTTACGGCACAAACCGACCTTTTGGGCAAAGAAACCGAAAAAGTATCGGGCGGCGACCTCTCTTTCCGTCCGTGGGAGATAAAAACCGTTCTTATAAAGCTCTGATTTGCTTTTGTCGGTAATTTAGCTGAAAAAAAGCGAAATTTAATGTAAATTTTTAACTATATGTTTTTTCAAAGATATTGATTTTTTATTTTATACCTGTTATAATGATTTGTGGTTAACTATACCTTTTACGGAATTTCCCGTAAAAACGAAAAAGTATATTATATGTTTGGAGGAAACCAAAATGAGCAAAAAGTTTGTTTATTTGTTCTCCGAAGGCGACGCATCAATGCGTGAGCTTCTCGGCGGTAAGGGTGCTAACCTTGCTGAAATGACAAAGATCGGTCTTCCCGTTCCTCAGGGCTTCACAATTTCAACAGAAGCTTGTACTCAGTACTATGAAGACGGCAGAAAGATCAACGATGAAATCCAGGCACAGATCATGGAATACATCGTTAAGATGGAAGAAGTTGTTGGCAAAAAGTTCGGCGACAAAGAGAATCCCCTTCTCGTTTCCGTTCGTTCAGGTGCAAGAGCTTCCATGCCCGGTATGATGGACACAATCCTCAACCTCGGTCTTAACGAAGAAGTTGTTGAA
>CAZBVV010000161.1:0-3049 GCA_964495345.1 uncultured Eubacteriales bacterium | reverse complement strand
CCATTGTACATTATACATTGTACATTGTTAATTCAATAAATTATTAATTAGTTAATAATTTAATCAACATCGTAATTCCATAAAGTATCGGCTGGTGAATCATATAAATTATCAGCGACAGTCTGCCGATTTTGGGAAGAACGGGGATACGCATTGTATAAAACTTTTCGGGGAATTTGTGTTCTTTAATGTAATACCCTACCCAAGTGCCGAACAGGAACACGAAAATCCACGGAAACAGGGGAAAATAATCGTAGCTTACAAATCCTTTATAAGTCCAGCCTAAAATCCACAGATTTTTGCTTTCAACTTCAATATTGTTGACACACCAAGCGGAAATAATCGTTCCGAGAACGGTGAAAACAGGCATAATCCACTTTGGGAGCATCTCCCAGAGCTTCCCTGTTATGCCGTAGAACAGCATACAGAAAGAAAGCAACTGCAACACACCGAAAATTATGGGCATATCAATAAAATGTGTCACAAGTGAAATAATCGTTGCCGCACCGAGAGTAAGCAGACCTCTTTTTATGTTGCTTCTTGAAAACCGTGATGACACTCCGCAAAGCCCAATAAACACACCTGCGAAAACATAATGCAACCCATTGAATACAGGATTTGAAAACAGCCATTCGGGTGCATCAAGGAATGTCACCAAATCATACAGGAAATGATGACAAACCATTAATATTATTGAAAGTCCGCGGAGTGCATCAATAGCATCAATACGGTTTTTACGCTGTTTTGTTTCAGCCATTTGTTACCTCTGTAAAGTGGAGCATAAGGCTGTCACCGTCACGCCATATTTTACCTGTGATATTAAGACCTGCATTCATAAGCAACGCACCTGAATAAATCTCGCCGTCAGCTTCATTTTTATAGAACTTGTTTTTATCAAGACCTCTGAGTTTAATATACTGAACGTCGCAGAATTTTTCACGCATGATAACAACTGTTACGAGAGCTTCGGATTTATCGGGTGCAACAAAGCTCCATGCCGCTTTATATGAATCGAAATAGGGATCAATAAGGCGGTACAAATCGCCGTAATGTATAAGGTCGTAATATTTGTGATAATCCTTAACCTGTTCTTTTACGATTTCCCTGTCGGATTCGCAGAGCTTAGTAGGGTCAAGCTCATAGCCGAAAGTACCCCAGAGAGCAACATTACCCTTCGTTGCATAGCCTGTTCTTGAAGAAGCGGAAACGTGAGCACCCATTGTTGATGCGGGATAGCAAAGAGACGTGCCGAACTGAATGGACAATCTCTCAATGGGGTCTGTGTTATCACTTGTCCAAATCTGGGGAGAGAAGTAAAGCATACCGGGGTCAAATCTTCCGCCGCCGCCCGAGCAGTTTTCAATAAGCATATCGGGGAATGCCTTTGTAAGTCTGTCCATAAGGTCATAAGTACCGAGTACAAAACGGTGGAAAAATTCCTTTGACCTGTCTGCAGGAAGAAGTGCAGAGCCTGCCTCGGAAATATTGCGGTTAAAGTCCCATTTAAGATAATCAACCTTATTCTTTGAAAGCACGGAATACATCTGATTCCAGATATTATCTCTTACATCTTCTCTTGACATATCAATAACATACTGATTTCTGCCTATTGAAGATTCCCTGTTGGGAACGTGGATATACCAATCGGGATGTGCTCTGAAAAGCTCGGAATCGGGAGAAATCATTTCAGGCTCGTACCATATACCGAATTTCATACCGAGAGCATTTACTCTGTCAATAAGAACACCCAAGCCGCCCTTGAGCTTTTCTTCGTTTACGAACCAATCGCCCAAAGAATTTGTATCGTCGTTACGCTTGCCGAACCAACCGTCGTCCATAACAAGCATATCAATGCCGAATTCCTTTGCGTGAGAAGCAAATTCCACAAGCTTATCCGTATCAAAATCAAAATATGCGGCTTCCCAGCTGTTGATTAAAAGCGGTCTTTTTTCATATTTATACTTACCTCTTACAAGGTTATTAATATAAAGTCGGTGGAAAATACGGCTCATTTCACCAAGACCTTCGTTTGTGTAAACCATAACAGCTTCGGGGGACTGAAAACTCTCCCCCGGTTCAAGATGCCATGTAAAATCCGTGGGATTGATACCCATTATAACTCTTGTTGCGGCACAGAAATCACATTCCGCACTGAATTCAAAGTTACCGCTGTAAACAAGATTAAAGCCGTATACATCACCCTGATTTTCGTCTGCACCCTGTCTTAAAAGTGCGGCAAAGGGATTCTGTGTATGGCTTGATGAACCTCTTTTTGAAGCAATACCCTGTATGCCGTGTGCAAGTCTTCTCTGTTCACGGGTTCTTTCCTTTGCGTGTCTGCCGTAAAGAGTGATAAGGTCGTAATCCATATCGGGCAGGTCAAGACACATACTGAACACTCTTTCAATATCAAGAGCATTTTCGCCGCCGTTCGTTACCTTAACGCTTCTTGTGATAACGTCAAGTTCGTTGAATACGGTGTAATAAAGAGTAACCAATGCACCGGTTACCTTATCTTCTGTAAGGATTTCAAGTGTGTCTGCCTCATCGTCGTTATTAAGATAAACATGAGGGAGTGGTGAAAGGTCAGGCTTGCCTTTGTAGATTTTGTGGCTGACGTATCTTATATCGGTAACGGAATTGCCGTCTGCATTTTTAATGGCTAATGCGGAAATTCTGAAATCTCCGCTACCGTTACAGCCGTACTCCATAGGTTCAACGTCACTTGAAAATTCCTCGTGAGGAATGTGTTGATTTGCAGGACTGAAAGACGCATTCTTGTGCCTTTTTATTGTACTCCACAGGTTGCAATCGGGCAGATAAGCACCGTAATAAAGGTTAAGAAGATAGTTTTCATTGTAAATACCTATAACATAGCTGGAATTTTTGGTGTCTAATTTTAAAATTCGCTTGCCTTCGTCAAATGAAATCATATTTTTCCCTCCGAAAAATTATTTGAATATATATTAACAGAAAATAAAATAAAATACAATATTAATTCATAATTCACAATGCATAATGCATAATTAATTTAAATTAAAAATTGTGC
>CAZBVV010000160.1:0-3071 GCA_964495345.1 uncultured Eubacteriales bacterium | reverse complement strand
TGTTCAGCCTCAACAAGCACATATCCCTCATAATCATTTTCTTCAAGAACTTTGAAGATAGGTTCAAAGTCTATTGCACCGTCACCGGGGACTGTAAAAGTACCCATTCTTACACCGTCAAGGAAGCTCAAGCCGTTTTTCTTAACCTCCGCTACCACCTCGGGACGAATATCTTTAAGATGAACGTGTTTAATTCTGTATATGTATTTTTTAAGAACGGACATATAGTCCTCACCGCAATATGCAAGATGACCTGAGTCGAAAAGAAGATTGAAAAGTTCGGGGTCGGTATTTTCCATAAGACGGTCAATTTCAGCTTCTGTCTGAACAACAGTACCCATATGATGATGGAAAGTAAGAGTAATTCCCATATCCTTTGCAACTTTACCCAGTTTATTAAGACCTGTGCAAAGCATATCCCACTCTTCATCGTTCATAACATACTTTTCATCGAATACAGATTTATCCGTACCCTGGATTGAATGTCCCTGTTCGGAAACACCTACAACCTTTGCACCCATAGCTTTAAGGAATGTGATATGCTTGATAAACTCTGCTTCCGTTTCCTCATAAGGCTTTGTTGTAAGGAACGTAGAAAACCACGCATTACAGATTTGAATACCTCTTATATCGAGATATCTGTGCAGTTCATCGGGATTTTTTGGATATTTGTTACCTACCTCACTCCCCGTAAAGCCTGCAAGTGCCATTTCGGAAACACACTGCTGAAATGTATTTTCCGCACCGAGGTCGGGCAGATCATCATTTGTCCATGCAATAGGTGCAATACCAAGCTTTACTTTGTCTTTGTTTAACATATCAATATTTCCTCGCTTTTGTAAGATTTTCTGATTTATTTTTATAGGCGTTCTGCACACTTTCCTTTTCGGAAACAGATGCAACACCTACATTCCACCATGCACCGTAGCCGTCTGTCATTGTTTTGGGAAGAACTTTTATATCAATTAGTGTGGAAGCAGTCTGTTTCTTGCTGTCTTCAAGAGCAAATGCAAGTTCGTCAAGTGTTCTTGCAGTATAGGTTTTCACTCCGTATGCAGATGCATTTTTTGCAAAGTCAATAGGTATCAATTCGCCTAAAAGCTGTCCGTTTGCATCTCTCTTTCTGAATTCGGTTGCAAGATTTCCGATGCCGTTGCTCATCTGGAGATTATTTATACATCCAAAACCTGCGTTGTCAAAAAGCATAACGTTAATCTTTGCATCCTCCTGCATAGCGGTTACAAGCTCCGAATGAAGCATAAGATAACTGCCGTCACCGCAGAATGCATACACTTCCTTGTCGGGATTTGCAAGCTTTGAGCCGAATGCACCTGCTATTTCATAGCCCATACAGGAATAACCGTATTCCATGTTATAAGTATAAAGACTTTCGGTGGTCCACATTCTTTGCATATCACCGGGGAGAGAGCCTGCTGCCGCAACTGCAACTGCATCCTTATCAATATTATTTCTGATGTATGCAAGAGCCTGTGTCTGTGTAAGAGCAGAGCCTGTAATTTTTATAAATTCATCAATAGTGCAATCATATCTCGCTTTTATAAGGGGCTCAAAATCCTCATCAACGGAATAATTTGTAAGCATTTCCATTTCCTTATCCCATTGGGCTTTTGCAGTATCAAATTCGGTTGTATATTCTGCTTTGTAACCTTTTGCGGCAAGTACCGCGGTAAGCTTTTCGAGTGTAGCTTTTGCATCACCAACAGCTTTTACTGCATCTAATTTATATGCATCAAAACGTGATGTATTGATTGTAACAATTTTTTTATCGGGATAAAGCGACTTTGAAGCGGTGGTAAAATCGGAAAATCTTGTGCCGATGCCGATTACACAATCTGCATCCTTTGCAATATCGTTACCTGCCGAGTTGCCTGTAACACCAATACCACCCATGTTATAACGTACGGATGATGCAGTTGCACTTTTACCTGCCTGTGTTTCGCCGTATGGAATATTGAACTTTTCACAAAAATCAACGAGTGCCTGACCTGCTTCGGAATATCTTACACCGCCACCACAAATAACCATAGGCTTTTTGCTTGAAGCGATAACCTTTGCAATATCTTCAATTTCTTCATCGGGTGCTGTTACACGTGTAATTCTGTGTACTCTTTTTTTGAAAAATTCTTCGGGGTAATCAAAAGCTTCACCCTCAACATCCTGACAAAGTGAAATACATACAGCACCTGTGCATGAGGGGTCTGTTAGCACTCTCATGGCGTTTATCATAGCAGACATAAGATGCTCAGGGCGTGCAATTCTGTCCCAATAACGGCAAACAGGCTTATATGCGTCATTAGTTGTAACAGCAAGTGAATAGGGCTGTTCAAACTGCTGAAGAACAGGGTCCGGCTGACGGGTTGAGAATGTGTCAGCAGGAAAAAGAAGAAGCGGAATGTTATTTACCGTTGCCGTTGCCGCCGCCGTTATCATATTAGCCGAACCGGGACCGATTGAGGATGAACAAGCGATTATTTTTCTTCTGTTGTTCTGCTTTGCAAATGCCGTTGCCGCATGAGCCATACCCTGTTCGTTTTTGCCCTGATAAACACGAAGCTGACCCGGATTTTCGTCAAGAGCCTGACCTAAACCGACAACGATACCGTGACCGAAAACGGTAAATATACCGTCAACGAACTTATTTTCCTTGCCGTCAAAGGACACATACTGATTGTCAAGAAACTTAACAAGAGCCTGTGCTGTTGTCATTAATGCCATTTGTATTCCTCCTTATTCTTTTGTGAGCCATTCATGCTCAGGTGAAACAAATCTTGTGGTTTTATACCATGGATCACCGTCAAGATGACGAATCATCCATACATAATACATATTATATCCGGGTGCAACAACTTGCTGATGGTCTTCACCGTCGTGAATAAAGCAGGCGGAAGAATCAACACTTTTGTATACCTCGTCTGCATTGAAACAAGCACCGAATCCCTGGGGTTTATCGAATCTGTAATAATAAACCTCCGGCTGAGGGTGATGATGAGGCGGATAGCTTGACCATCTGCCCGGCTTATTGAAAACCTCACCTAATACCATATTTGAAT
>CAZBVV010000159.1:0-3093 GCA_964495345.1 uncultured Eubacteriales bacterium | reverse complement strand
AGGGCGTCGCTCCCTACATGGCATATCATTTAATTTCTGCTCAGCTAAATTATTGTTTAGGGGTGAAATAATGAGCAATAAATCGGCTCCACTTTTATATATGGAAAACATCTCAAAATCCTTCCCCGGTGTTAAGGCACTTGATAATGTTTCGCTTACCGTCAGGGCAGGTACAGTCCATGCTCTTATGGGTGAAAACGGAGCAGGTAAGTCCACGCTTATGAAATGTCTTTTCGGCGTTTACGGCAAGGATTCGGGCAGTATTTTTCTTGAGGGTAAAGAGATAAATTTTAAAAACTCCGCAGAAGCTCTTGAAAACGGCGTTGCTATGGTGCATCAGGAGCTTAATCAGGCTTTAAAGCTCAATGTTATGGACAATATGTGGCTTGGCAGATTTCCGACCGTGAACAAATATCTTCCTTTTACAAGCGAAAAGAAAATGTATCAGCGTACAAAAGAGATATTTGAGGATTTGGGCATAGGTGTTAACCCCAAAACGGTCATGAATGATATGTCCGTATCACAGCGTCAGATGGTGGAGATTGCAAAAGCAGTTTCGTACAATTCAAAAATAATCGTGTTTGACGAACCCACGTCATCTCTTAACAGCAACGAAGCGGAGCATCTGTTCCGCATTATTGATATGCTCCGTGAACGAGGATGCGGAATAATTTATATCTCCCATAAAATGGAGGAGATTCTGCGTATTTCCGATGAAGTTACCGTTATGCGTGACGGCAGACGGATAGCCACAAAAAGTGCAAAAGACATTACCATGGACGAAATTATACGCCTTATGGTTGGCAGAGAGCTTACCAACCGATATCCGCCAAAAAACAATAAAATAGGTGATGTTTTATTGCGTGTTGAAAATCTTACAGCCGAATATGCAAAGCTTTACGGTGTTTCATTTGAAGCGAGAAAAGGCGAAATTTTAGGTATTGCCGGTCTTGACGGCTCGGGACGAACGGAATTGCTTGAAAATCTTTTCGGGCTGTCTGTAAGGCGTGAGGGTAAAATTTATCTTGCAGATAAGCAAATTAAAAACAGAACTCCTGCGGAATCAATTAAAAACGGATTTGCACTTCTTACTGAAGAACGCAGGGCAACGGGTATTTTCGGTATTCTTGACATTAAAGAAAATACGGCAGTTTCAAGTCTTTCAAAATACAGCATCGGTCCACTATTGAGTAACAGGAAAATGAAAGAGAGTACACAATGGGCAATTGATACCATGCGTATTAAAACTCCGTCACAAAGCACAAAAATACGCACTCTTTCGGGCGGTAATCAGCAAAAGGTCATTCTTGGCAGATGGCTTCTCACGCAGCCTACGGTGCTGTTACTTGATGAGCCTACAAGAGGTATTGACGTGGGTGCAAAGTACGAGATTTATCAGCTTATTTTATCCCTTGCCGAAGAGGGAAAGACAGTTATAATGGTTTCTTCCGAAATGCCGGAGCTTTTAGGCGTTTGCGACAGGATTCTCGTTATGTCAGGGGGTAGACTTGCGGGAGAGGTCAATGCTGCAAATACCACACAGGAAGAAATTATGACTCTTGCAGCAAAATTTGTATAAGGAGAGCTTTCTATGAACACAAATGCAGAACAACAAAGCAGAGGTCTGAGCGGCAGACTCCGTGAATTCAAGGCTCTTCCGGGCAGAGATAAAATCCGCAGGGTGGGTGATACTTTTTTTAACAATGCGATGTATATACTCATATTTATCGCAATAATTTTTATTACTTTCAAAGAGCCTGCATTTTTATCACTTTCATCCGTAATCAATATTATTTCACTTACTGCCGCAAAACTGCCTATTGCATTGGGTATAGGCGGTTGTATCGTTCTGTCGGGTACGGATATTTCAGCAGGTCGTGCAGTGGGACTTACCGCCTGTATTGCCGCATCGCTTTTACAGGTTACGGATTATGCCAATAAGATTTTTCCCAATCTGGGTGTAGTGTCGTTCTGGCTTGTATTGCTTGCCGTAATCGGTGTCGGAGCAGTTATCGGCTTTGTGAACGGATTTTTTGTGGCAAAATTCAAACTTCATCCGTTTATTGTAACGCTTTCCACACAGCTTATCATTTTCGGTGCAATTCTTATGTATCTTATGATAGGCACAAACAACGGACAGGCGATATCGGGTCTTGACAGCTCATATACAGAATTTGTAAAGGGCACATTATTTTCAATAGGTACGGTTGCAGTGCCTAAATATGTGCTTTATTCTCTTATTATTACCGTTGTGATGTGGGTAATCTGGAACAAAACAAAGTTCGGTAAGAATATGTTTGCGGTAGGTTCAAACGAAGAAGCGGCAAATGTGTCGGGCGTAAACGTGTTTTGGACTATTGTGTTTGTTTTCGTTCTTGCAGGTATGTTGTACGGCATAACGGGCTTTATTGAGGGTGCAAGAATTGCATCATGCTCCGCTAATACAGGACTTAGCTACGAAAGCGATGCTATTGCCGCCTGTGTTATCGGTGGGGTATCCTTTGTAGGCGGTACAGGTAAGATAAGCGGAATAGTTATCGGCGTTTTGTTACTACAGATAATTTTTGCAGGACTTACATTTCTGTCCGTATCTGCAAATATGCTTTATATCATCAAGGGTCTTATAATCCTCGTTGCTTGTGCCATTGATATGAGAAAATACCTTGCAAGGAGATAATAAAATGAATAATAAAAACAACGGCGGTCTTTACTCAAAAGTGAAAATGAGCGTAAAAACAGCCGATATAATAATATTGATTGGTATTGCCGCACTTGTGCTGTGTGTGGTGTTGGCGGTTAAACAATAATTTAATGTACAATGTACAATTTACAATTTACAATTAATTAACAATAAAATTGAGTTAAAGGGCGTAGCCCTTTCCTCTATTGTACATTATACATTATACATTGTACATTGTTAATTAACTAAATTATTGTTTATGTCCGTGCTTGATACTTCCTTACAATCGTTGACAAGCAAAAAAAAATATGATAAAATAAAACAGCAAGTGAGTTGGGCAGTTGCGTACATTTTGTATGAGGAAAGTCCGGGCTTCGCAGAGCAGGATAACGGCTAACGGCCGCCGAGGGTGA
>CAZBVV010000158.1:0-3113 GCA_964495345.1 uncultured Eubacteriales bacterium | reverse complement strand
GCAGCACAGGCAGCAGCTATGGCAGCAGCAGCTCAGGGCGGCGGAATGTATTAATATAATGCATAAATTTAACGCAGACACTTCGGTGCCTGCGTTTTTTACGGATTCAGATTGAAATATGCTTTGAGATGTTCTTTTGACAAAGTGAGGTTTGGTTTTCTGAATTTTTTATGTTTTACCTCTTTCATCGGCTGAACAAAAAGAGCTGTTTTAAAATATGTGTCGGGAGTGTCTGTCAATGAAGCTTTGCTGTCGCACAACGGACAACGGGAATATTCTTCACCGATACGAACATTGCATTTTTTGCACATTTTAGGTGCTATTTCATTGCTTTCTTCAATTCCGTTTTCCATTGAGCTTTCGATTCTTATATTGATGCCCATTGACGACATTATTCTGAAAAACTCTTTGCACAGTTTACGGTCTTTACCGCTGAGACCGAATATTATATTCATATAGCCGTTTGATGAAATTATATAGAAAAACATCGGCATATTGTAAACTCTTGCATCACCGCTGACAACTTCAATGCGTTCAATGTGATTGCTCATTATTTCAGGCAGATTGACATTGCCGATATTAGACATAATAATGGTCATTTCTTCGGTATGTGTTTTTTTCTGCATCAAATTCAGAACAGGTTTTTTTATGAAATACGGAATAATCTGCAGAATTTTTTTCTGCATCAAGGCATAATTTGAATTGATAAATGCCTGCTGTGTTTCACGGGTGTTTACAGCTGTAATCTTACCTTTGATTTCATTTGCAATTTCATCAAATGTGTAGTCTGTACGTCCTTGGGGATTGAATTGTAACGGTATTGACGATGTAAAATTTCTGACAGTATCTGACGGAAATATATTTCTTATATTTACGGGCACATCAATTATAATTGTTTTGTCAATCGGTTTGGGTGCGGTGTGAATCATTGCAAGAATTATGCCTGCTGCAAGAAATTCACTTATTGTAATATCCTTTTCTTTGCACAATGTTTTTATTTCGGAGAATGCAATGAGTCCTGAAATGTGATTCTGATAATTCTTGTCGTAAGAGTAGGGGAGTTTGTATGCAACATCCCTGTGTGGCGATTGAAGAGTTTCATCATTTTTATAAAACGGTAAAGGATTTTCAAGCTCTGTAGCACTGGGAGTTTCATCACCGAAACGAATACCCGTAAATTCAGACCTGTCAGCACCGCCCAGAATCATATAGTGTGCAACAACTGTTTTCAATAATTCTATAATTCCTGCACCGTCTCCGAGAACATGTGTTGTTTCAATAGCCAATCTTCGTTTGTAATAAAGAAAAACAATTTCGGGTTCACCGTCGTTGCCAAGTCGTCTGAGCTGTGCAGGTCGGTATTCTTCGGGCAGTACGGGAGGCAATTTGTCGGATTTTTCAAGATATGTCCAGAAGAATCCGTTTGTATTTCTGTATAAGTATAACGGAAATCGCTGAACAGCAATTCTTACAGCCTCTTTGAGCCTTTTCGGGTCAACTTCTTCATCTTTAAAAATTGCCGAGATTCTGAACAGTCTTGATGTCTTTTTGCTGTCGACTGCGGAAAACATAATTGAAACAGTATCGTTTTTCATCCATTCATATTTTTTCATTTTCTCACCAAA
Organism: uncultured Eubacteriales bacterium; assembly: GCA_964495345.1. Taxonomy (GTDB): domain Bacteria; phylum Bacillota; class Clostridia; order Oscillospirales; family Acutalibacteraceae; genus UBA1081. The sequence goes on along the minus strand of CAZBVV010000158.1, from coordinate 1,488 downwards.
CATCTGTTATAAATGTATTTGATATAATTATATATAACTTATGAAAAAAATCAAGTGTAATTTCTTCTGAACGGTATTCCACCGTTATTTGCATGTTTGCAAATCGATACAGCACAGTGGCATTTCTTTCAATATTATTTTAAATTTTATTCAATTTTAAATAAGTCACTGATTTTTACATCAAGCACTTTCGCAATGCCGTAAAGCTCAATATCCGTAACTGTTCTGGATTTATCTTCAATTCGGGAGACAGAACCCCTGCAAACATAAATTGCCATAAGTTCAAGCTTGTCAGCCAATTCCTGTTGGCTCATCTTTCGTAGTTTTCTGAATTTTTTTACATTACCGCCAACCATATTCATTTGCTCGCCATCAATAATTCGTGCCATACAATCAGTCTTTCATATGTTATTTTGTCTTGACATAAGACAATTAATATGGTAGACTGATTTTGCGTTAAATACGTCCTGTCATAAGACAAAATTAAATTTAATGGGGGTAAATTTTATGCAAAAGAAAATTTTAAGTATGTTGCTTGCACTTGTAATGGTGATTGCAATAGCACCCGTGTCCGTTTTTGCGGAAGATGATATTCTTGATTATCTTACCTATAAAATCATAGACGGTGAAGTAACAATTACTGATTGCGATAAATCAATCAGCGGTGATGTTACAATTCCCGATACAATTGAGGGCTATCCTGTTACAAGTATTGGTGATGATGCATTTAATGGTTGCACATCTCTCACAAGCATAACAATTCCGGATAGTGTAACAGAATTAGCAAATGGTGTTTTTGCTGATTGCGAAAATCTTAAGACAATTACTATACCTGCCGGTATTGAAAGCTTGGGAGCTTGCATATTTGTTCGTTGCAGTAATCTTGAAACTGTATATTGGAATGCAAAAAATGCAGAGAATCCGGAAGGTCTGTCTGCAACTTTGTTTGCTGAAGCAGGAACATCCGGAGATGGTTTTGATATAATATTTGGCGATACCGTTGAAGTGATCCCCACTTGTTTATTGCATAGTGACGGCGGTACTAATGTCAAAAGTATAACAATTGGCAAAAATGTAAGGGAGATAGGTGTTAGTGCTTTTGCTTCATGCTCTAACCTTAAATCAATAACCGTGGATGAAGCAAATGAATATTTTACTGTTGGTGAAAACGGAGAATTATTTAACAAAGATAAAACAGAACTTATTTGTTATCCCGCATGTAAAACGGAAGCTTCATATGTAATTCCCGATTCTGTTACAAGTATTGGTGGTTCTGCATTTTACGGTTGCACATCTCTCACAAGCATAACAATTCCCGATTCTGTTACAAGTATTGGTAGGTCTGCATTTTCCTATTGTAAATCTCTCACAAGCATAACAATTCCCGATTCTGTAACAAGTATTGGTGATGATGCATTTTATGGTTGCACATCTCTCACAAGCATAACAATTCCCGATTCTGTTGCAAGTATTGGTAGTTCTGCATTT
>CAZBVV010000157.1:0-3183 GCA_964495345.1 uncultured Eubacteriales bacterium | reverse complement strand
ATAAAATATAATTTTTATGTCATTTTATTTTTGACAAAAACAAGTTGTAAGCACATGATGTTCACCCACAAGTGAACCAAAGCCCGAAAACCCTTGAGAAATCAAGGGTTTTCAGCATTTTTTAGTAGATTTTTTGGGTTGTGTTCCCAATGAACCAAAATCGCCTATTTTTAAGACCACTCGGATTTGAACCGATGAAATTACTAAAAATTGAATATTTCTATACATAAGACCTATTTTTAAGGAAGATTAACTTCTGAAAAAAATAGGTCTTTTTTTGTTGCCAAAAAATCCCTACGAAATAAAGAAAGTTACATAGCCGTTAAAAAAATTAATAACGGCTTTTTATTGTAAAGGAGGTTAAGTGGAATGATTACAACAGCAATCATTTATAGCATCGGCAGAGGTTTGGCATTTAATGTTGTACTTTCGCAATGGTATGTAGGCAATCAGCTTATCGGCATTTAATTTGATTGGTAATCAATGTCACCATTGTTTCACTTATTATTTCACTTTTTCGGCACAATTATTTTTTCCTCAATATAGAGAGCATTCTTCCATTGCGGATTCAAGGCAAGACGCATTTTAACATCAATCCTTGATTCTGCAAATTCTGTAGTTGTAAATGCACCTAATTGTTTCGCACCTGCGTTTCCTGATGGTGTTAAACCATATACTCTATAAAGTATTATTTCGTCAGTTGCAATACAAGTTTTGTATTCACTGTCCTTAAAACTACTGACAATATCAGGATTTTTAATTTCAGCCTTTTCTATCTCTCTAATATTAGTTTCGTCGAGTATTGTTCTGAATTTTTGGTTTGTACTTCTTGATTTAAATCCTAAGCCAAGTTGTTTCAACTCTTCCAGAGTCCTCGCATAAATTTCACTCCAATAAAAGTTAAATAATTCACCAATTATTTTATCAAGTTTGCTATTTATTTGCAAAATAATGAGATTCATGTATGCGATGTTAAATTCAATCCATTATGATTTCTTACGAAATAAAAAACGAATAGAATTGAAAATTATGAAATTCAAAAACTAAATAATGCTAAAATTAAGAGCTACCGATATAGGTGGTTCTTGATTACGATATGATAATTAACCTTCTTTTCATTGAAAAATTAACATGTTAAGTCTCGAAAATATTGCTTTAATATTTTTTCAAAACTCAAAAAGTGGCGTTTGACAGATTTAAATTCATACAAATTCTTGTAGATTTTGTATAAATATTATGTTATTATTAAATATATGACATATTATTATTTTATTTTCTATGTGTATAAATAATAAGTCTTTCAAACATTTGAAGGAGGATTGTTCTTGAGGGACAAAGATGTAAAACATTCAGAGCATATTTCGAAGATTGATAATATTGATGAAGTGCTTGAATTCTGTGAACAATATCGAAGTCAGTTAATACAATATTGTCTGCAATACTTTGATTGCGAATATGAATACGCTGAAGATTGTGTTCAAAACGGATATATTACTTTAGTTGAAAATTTGAATAAAGGAATAGAAATAAATAACTACAAAGCTTGGCTTTATACTGTTGTGCTTAATTACAAAAATAAAGCAATAAAAGAAAGAAAAAAAAGAAATGAATATTACTTTATAAGCAATGAAGAAAAAGAATTTGTTTTAAATACCACTCTTATATATGAGCCGGATTATGTAGAAGATATTGTTACCGACAAGATGATTGAAGAACGAGCGTTACAAATAATATCATCACTTAAACCCGATGAGCAAAAATTATACTTTGAATATTATGTGGAGGAAAAAAAGTTAAAAGAAATTGCATATGATTTAGGTGTCTCTCCTCCAACATTAAGAAAAAGACATATCGCTCTTAAAAAGAAAATTCTAAAAAAAATCAAAGAATATGAAAAAGAATAAATTAATTGTTCACTTTTTTCAATAAAATAGCACTTATGTAATAGGAGGGTTTATCTTGAATAATAAATTCAATAAAAAGAAATTAAGGAGAATGATAGATTCCGGTTTTACTGATTTGTCATCAGAAGATATAAAAAAGCTTATTGAAACAGAGATATCTAAAGACACAGAAAATACCGATACGGATTATATTGATTTGTGTTTCAAGTTATTAGCAATCAGGGAAAAGCAAGTGGTATCAATATCTCACAAAAAAAATCATGCAAAGACATTGCTTGTAGCTGCCATAGTTTTGATTTTGATGTTTTCAGTAATAACAGTATCGGCATATGTATTCGATTTTGATATACCAAACGCTATTGCTCAATTAATCAACAATGATGCTTATGTTGATATGAATTTAGAAAATGCCGATACAACGGCGGACGGTTATGCACTGTTGGATTCGGATTTGGCAAAAGAACTTGAACAGCATGGAATTTCGCCCGTTACAATTCCTGAAGAATTAGTAAAAGAAGATTGCGTTATTACAATAATTGAATATCCGGAAACGGACAAAACGCGGAATTATACTGCATATATAGGCTTCGAATATCAGGGATTATACGGACAAATGACAATTACGCAACAAATAAGGCTCTTGAATGGGTAGGTCAAGAAACAAAGAAAAATGTTATTTCAGCTCAAATGATAACAATAAACGGTATGGATGTATTAATATTTGAAACACCGGAACATTGCATTATAAGATATAAAGACTGTTTGACAGACTATAATATTTATATAAAATGTGATATTGATACTGCTGTTAAATTTGCAGAAACAATAAAATAAAAGTTGAAAGAGGTTATTTTATGAAGAAGTTAATTTTTGTTGTAGCATTTATGTAGCATATCCGAGCATTACATCACAGATTTAAATAATTTGATTTGAGTTTGTCAAACTAATCATATCACCGGAGGTTTTATATCTTCAGTGATATAAAGTTTTATATTTATTTAATACATATGTGTAACTGATGTAAAAAAATGTGGTTTCACTTATGTTAAATTACAAAGATTGATTAACGGAACATGGACTGATTATACTACTTACTGCTATTACGATCAATATTCTGAAGCAACATCAAAAATATTCTCAAAAACTATCTCCGCACCAAAAGGTTATACATATCGTGTTGTTTGTGAACATTATGCTGAAAAAACTACGCTTTTAATTTTCAAGGACACAGAAACAAGTTATAATGTCACCAGTTCATTAGCTTTTTAATTATTTGCAA
>CAZBVV010000156.1:0-3189 GCA_964495345.1 uncultured Eubacteriales bacterium | reverse complement strand
TATACACCACATCTGGTGTAAATGTCAATACACTAAATGTGGTGTATTATAATTTTTTTTGGTGATAATAATGAAAGAATATCCTGAAATCATACGGGAGCTTCGTGAAGATAATGATTTAAATCAGAGCGATATTGCAAATATACTCGGCACTACACAGCAGGTCTATTCACGCTATGAAAAAGGCATAAATGAAATTCCTGTCAGACACATCATCACCCTTTGCAAATTTTACAAAGTAAGTGCCGATTATATTTTAGGTCTTGAACAACAGTAAACCGCACCGATTTTACTCGATGCGGAATTTTTATTATTTATTATCTTTTGCTGTTTTGCAGGATGCAACGAGTGCGGCTTTAATTCTTGCGCACAAGTTTTCTATTTTTTTGTAATACTGTTCATCTATGTATTTTGTTCTGAACAGTATCAGCAACCAATAGGATGTTTCATTTGCCTCTTTTAATGCAATTTCAAATTTTGCAATAAAATCTGCACGACTATGTGCATACTGAGCCTCGTGAATATTTGCACCAACGCTTGTTCCGCATCGACAAATCTGATTAGCAATAACAGATTGCTGTTTGGATTTCAGCAATTTTGTCAATTCAACAATTTCTATCGCAAGTTCTATGGACAATTCAACAAGAATATTGTTTTCTTTCACAGCAAAAAACCTCACATTTAAAGATGATAGTTTAATCTTCGATTAAAATGATAGTGCAACAAGTTGCAATGATAGATTGAATGTAAACATTCAAAATGATAGGATGGTTGCCTATTAATTTGTCGAAGACAACCATCATTGCGAAGCTCCATCATCAGCGAAGCGTCATCATTTGCCGAAGGCAACCATCATTTGCAAATAAGAGATTCTCCTGTCATTTCCTTAGGCTGTGCAATACCCATCATATCAAGGAGTGTGGGGCAAAGGTCGCAGAGTCTGCCGCCCTCTTTAAGAGGAGCTGTCTGACCGATTGTAACAACAGGTACGGGATTTGTTGAGTGAGGAGTAAATGCTTCGCCGTTTTCATCAAGCATCTTATCTGCGTTACCGTGGTCGGCTGTGATAATCATTTTACCGTCCATTTTAGCAACTGCATCAGAGAGTCTGCCAACACACTCGTCAACGGCTTCAACTGCTGCTACTGCTGCTTCAAAAATACCTGTATGTCCAACCATATCACAGTTTGCATAGTTAATAATGATAACATCATACTTACCGCTGAGAACCTGCTCAACAACTGCGTCTGTTACCTCGTATGCACTCATTTCGGGCTTCATATCGAAAGTTGCAACGTCGGGTGAATTGATAAGGATTCTGTCTTCACCGGGGAACTGTGCCTCAACGCCGCCGTTAAAGAAGAATGTTACATGAGCATATTTCTGTGTTTCAGCAATACGGAGCTGTGTCATGCCGAGAGATGAAATATACTCACCCATTGTCATTGTAAGGTCTTCGTTAGCAAATGCAACTGTAACATTGGGCATTGTTGCATCGTACTGTGTCATACAAACATATGTTAAGGGGAAGAATCCGTTTCTTCTCTCAAAACCGTTGAAATCGGGGTCAACAAACATTCTTGTAAGCTGTCTTGCTCTGTCGGGACGGAAATTGAAACAGATAACTGAATCATTCTCTTTAATCATACCGTCTTTATCAATAACAACGGGAAGAACAAACTCGTCTGTAATGCCGTTTGCATAGGATTCCGCCATAGCCTTTACGGGGCAGTCACACTGATTACCCTCGCCGTAAACCATAGCAGCATAAGCTTTTTCTTCTCTGTCCCATGCAAAATCTCTGTCCATAGCATAGTATCTGCCGGAGATTGTAGCAATTTTACCAAGACCTGTTTCGCTGAACTTATCAAGGCAGTCCTGCATAAAGCCTTTACCTGACTCAACGGAAACGTCACGACCGTCTGTGATTGCGTGAACGTAAACTTTTGTAAGCCCCTTTGCCTTAGCCATATCAACAAGACCGAAAAGATGCTCAATATGGCTGTGAACACCGCCGTCGGAAAGCAGACCAACAAGGTGAAGTGCTGTGCCTTTTTCTTTGCAGGCATCCATAGCGTCGGAAAGAGCTTTTACATTTGCAAGCTCGCCATCTTTAATTGTTTTTGAAATCTTAACAAGCATCTGGTAAACAACTCTGCCTGCACCGATATTTGTGTGACCTACCTCTGAGTTACCCATCTGACCGTCGGGCAAACCTACGTCAAGTCCCGATGCACCGATGAGTGTGTGAGGATTTTCGTTGAAAATTTTATCAAGACAGGGAGTTTTTGCAAATTCGATAGCATTTCCCTTTACTCCGGGGTTTGAGCCGAAGCCGTCCATAATACAAAGAACATGAGGTTTTTTCATAATAATATCATTCCTTTTTACTTTAAAAACAGGGCAGGTATTTCTCCTGCCCGAAATATTTTTACTTTGAAGCAGCTTTTACGATTATTGAGAAATCTCCTGCCTTGAGAGATGCACCGCCGATAAGTCCGCCGTCAACATCCTCCTGTGCAAGAAGCTCGTCAGCATTAGCAGCATTCATTGAACCGCCGTACTGAACAACCATCTTATCTGCAGCAGCCTTGCCGTAAAGCTCAGCTACGCACTCTCTGATAGCGTGGTTAACTTCATTTGCCTGTTCAGCAGTAGCTGTTACACCTGTGCCGATAGCCCATACAGGCTCGTATGCGATGATGATATTGTCAAGCTCTGCTTCGGAAACACCGCCGAGAGCAATCTTTGTCTGCATACGTACAATTTCTTCTGTAATGCCCTGGTTTCTCTGTTCAAGATATTCACCAACGCAAAGAATTACTGTAAGACCTGCATTAAGAGCAGCTCTTGTTCTCTTCTGAACAGTTACGTCTGTTTCACCGAAATACTGTCTTCTCTCGGAGTGACCGATGATAACATAGGGAACACCGATTTCTTTAAGCATGGTTGCGGAAACTTCACCTGTAAAAGCACCGCTTTCTGCCCAATGGCAGTTTTCAACACCGATTTTGATATTTGAACCCTCTGCTGCTTCCATAGCCGCAAAAACGTCAATGTAAGGAACGCAAAGAACAACATCACAGTCAGCACCTGCAACGAGGGGCTTCATTTCTTCAATAATTGCCTTTGTTTCAGCAGGAGTTTTATTCATTTTCCAGTTACCTGCGATAACTGCTTTACGAAGTG
>CAZBVV010000155.1:0-3205 GCA_964495345.1 uncultured Eubacteriales bacterium | reverse complement strand
ATTTATCAGTTAGAAGTGAGAAGTGAGGAGTTAGAAGTTAGAAGTGAGGAGTGAGGGGTGAGAAGTGGTGGAAAGGGCTTCGCCCTTTAACCCATTTTTATTGTTAATTAATTGTACATTGTAAATTGTACATTGTACATTAAATTATTGTTTACCAATGGACGCCCCTACGAAATCAAGCCAATATCTGCACAATTTCGGATTGAGTTAATTATGCATTATGCATTATGAATTATGCATTAATCTGTCCACAAAAAACAGCAGTCACCGCCGTTCAAGACAAGTGACTGCTTTAAAATAAATTAAGTAAGTGTCAGCTCAAGGGGATAAATCGTGCCTTTATCTATGCTTTCGCTGACGGTGAATGTGGCGTTGAGGTTTACCGAGTCGGTATTTCTTATGTAAGTCGGGTCGGATGCCTTAATGGAGCTTATATTCAACGGAGTTGCGTATAAAAGCAGGTCGATAATTCTGTCAAGAATCTGACAACAGGTAATACCGCCCTTGCCTCTGGGCACGTGAATACTGATTGAATACTGCTCCTGTGTAACACGGCTGTCTGTGATGATAGAGCCTGTTTCGTCAATGGAATTATCAAGTATTTCAATGGATTTTGTTCCGAATACGATAACAGGCTTTGTGATTGGAGTAGCTTTGGTTGTGGCGGGAAATGTGGTGCAGAATGTGTAGATTGAAAATTCCGCCATGTCCGAAAACCATTCGCAAAGTCTGTTTGGCAGAACTGATATAAGTGACATTTGATTACCTCACCTTTCATGTAAAATGGTCGTATACGGGGTATTGTCCCACGCTTTGTTCCCTGAGAATTGCCCATATGTAAATCACGCTGTCACCGAAATATACCTTTTCGGTTCGGTCAAGGTGATAGTTCATGTTTCCGTCGGAAATATAGCCGTATTCACCCATGCTGTCCTCAGTAAAGCCCGAGGGGGCAAGCATAAGATAGTAGCCTGACTGAGCAATACCAATCTCGGTGGGCGTACCCTGAGTATACATTTTATTTTTATATCTTAACGGCTGAATAATACACTTTGTTTGCCCGACGGCACTGCCGGATTCGTCGTAGACGGTAATATTTCTGCCGTATTTTTTTATGGCGTTGTCGCAGAGTTTCATGGCATCACCTCACAGGGAACGGAAGAAGAATGACGTATCCTCAAGCAAATCCTTTGCATCTTCAAGTGCGGCAAGGGCAAAGGAGTGAACCGAGTCCGAGCTGTCACCTGCCGCTTTAGTAACGGAGAGGTCGCCTGCTTTGAAGGATGTGATGTTTGAGTCTGCGGCATTGTTTATAAGCAGATAACGGCTGTAAGCCAATGCGGCTGCCGCCATGAGCAAACGGATGTCTGACGCATCGGCATCCGTTCTCATTTTAGAGTTGATAACTGCGGCGGCTGATTCGCAAAAGGGCAACAGTTCAGCCTGCTCGCTTTGGTCTGTGTCCGTTATCAGGGTTAATTTTTCAAAAACCGCCTGTGCAGTCAGCATCAGACAGCAAGCACCTTTGATGCGTCGGGGAAGATTTTTGAAAAACCTGTAGTGCAGGTGATTGCGGCTCTTTCAAGCTGTCTGTCAATGAGCTTGTCGTATTCGGTAACGATTCCGCCTGCTTCAACTGCTTCGAGAGCACAGGATTTGTCAAGACCGATAATCATGCCGGCGGGAGCATCCGTTGACCTGATAAGAGCTGCACCCACGGGAGTAATCATTTTGCCTGTACCGTGGAAATTAAGACCTGCTGCTGAATCCTTGAATTCGTCAATATTCATAAGAGCTTCGGTCATATCTGATGATGCAATAAGAGTCGTAAGGTCGTAGGGAGCAAAGCTGTTCCAGAATTTTATAAGGTCAGCGTATGTAAGCACACCTGCATCTGCTGCGGAGATAACCTGTGCGGCGTTGTTGTTGCCGTCGCCGCCCACAAGCACGTCAATCGCATCCTTGAGCTGACTTCTTGCGATGTAAAGACCAATCTGTCGGAGCGTTACGGTAAAAAGGTCAAGATGCTGATATTTTATCGCTTCGTAAGATGAAACGAGCATTCTGCCTCTTTTGTGAAGTCTTACAAGATTGTCCTGAGTTTTTATTGTTGTCTGAGGAATTGACGCACCCTCAGCAACGATTTTAAGCTCTTTGTCGTCAGCGGTGGGTACGGATGTGATTGAACGGTAATCAAGTGAGTTGATTTTTGTTGTTGAAGCTACGATGCCCGAAAGCACGTCAGCATCTTCCATACCCTGTCTTACTGCTCTTGAAATGTATTCGGGGAAAAGAGCCGCAGAGTCGGAGGTCTGAAAGAATTTGTCCACAACGTCACTTGTTCTGCCGCTTACTTTAATATCAAAGCGTTTAAGCTGACGCTGAAAGGCATCAAGATTTTCCAGAGGAGTGCCCTTGTAGTTTTCGGAGGGGTCAAGCTCTTCAAGTACACCGGAAAAGCCCTTTGAAGAAGCATACATTCCCTTTTCAAGTCTGATAGTATCAAAATTTGCCATTATATGTCATCCTTTCTTGAATCAATAATTTAGCGTACCGCAAAATTATTGTAATGTAAAATTGAAAATGTAAAGTTGAAAATTGAGGAAGCCGCCTTGCGGCTTGGATTATAATGGGTTAAAGGGTGAAACCCTTTCGTCAATTTTCCATTTTCAACTTTCAATTATCAATTTGATAAATTTTTGTTTATTCTTTTATGTTATCAGAGAATAATACCTACGGATTTGTTGTCGGTGTCAACATCGGTAACGACGAACTTTCTGCCCGTATCTGCAACACAGACACCGCCGTTGCCGTCTGCAACGAGAGAGCATACGCCCAATTCGGGAGCAGTACCCGAATAACCGATTTTTACATAACCGTCAAGCTGTACACAGGCGTAACCGTCATCTGAATTTACTGCCATGCCGATAAAATCGTCGTTTGCATCGCATGATTTAACTGTAAAATTCTCTGCCATTGTTACGGGTTCACCCTTTGTAAGGGTTGAGTCAGCCTTGAATGTAGCGGTGTTTTCGCCGTAGCCGTTAAGTGAAATTTTCATTTTTTTCATCCTTTCGTGTGGTTTAATGCATAATTCATAATGCATAATGCATAATTAATGAAATCCGAAATTGTGCAAAAATTAGGATTGATATCCTGTAGGGAGCGACGCCCTCGTCGCTCCGAATCATCAAAATCTGCGATT
>CAZBVV010000154.1:0-3238 GCA_964495345.1 uncultured Eubacteriales bacterium | reverse complement strand
TTTCAATTGTTCTGAAACCGGGACAAGCCATGGGGTAATAAGTCTCAACGCCAAGGTCTTTAGCAAGGTAAGCCGCATAAGAATCTTCAACGTAAGTGAACTCGGACATGATGTAATCATAGTCTCTGAATCCGCTGGCTAAACTATCGCCGAGAAGTACGGATGTTTTGTACTCATGATACTGTTTTTCGCTGTCTGCTGCAAAGCATACGAATGAAGTTGAAACAATCATAAGTGCAAGCAGAACGGCTAATGTTCTTTTTAATGTTTTCATATTTTTTACCTCCGCAAAAATTATTAACAATTTGTAAATTTATAGTAACACATATCCGCAGGGATGTCAACAATAAATTAACTTAGTTTGCTCATAAAGTCAAAGCTTTCCTTGCTTGATTCCATAGCATTTACAGTCCAGTTGTTATCCTGCTCAAACATAATGTAGGGAATACCCATTTCCTTTGCTGTTTCGTAGCAAGCTTTGAGGTCAACCACACCTTTACCAAGCTCTGTAAATGCCCATGGATGCTCACCGTTTTCCACAGGATTGTAATCTTTAAAATGAAGAACTTTAACTCTGCCTTGCATCTTTTTAAGGTATTCGGCGGGATTTTCTCCTGCAATCTGAATCCATGCAACATCGGGAACAAACCAGAGTAAATCCGCATCAAGTTCGAGCATTCTGTCAAGAATTGATTTGTCGCCGTAAAGCTTTAAGTCAAAATCATGGTTGTGGTATGCAAGGTGCACACCTCTTTCTCTCATACGCTTTGCAACAGGGATAAGGTCTGCAATAAACCTGTCAACACCTTCCTGTGTTCTTTCGTATTCGCCGGGCATAGCACCGATACCCAAGCAGTCACAGCCAAGATTCAGATGTTCGTCAATTACGGCATCCGTTTCTTTAATCATTCTGTCAAAGGGAGTGTGTGTAACACATACGTCCATTTTGTACTTTTTTACAAGCTTGGCAAGCTCGTTCCAATCAACTTTACCTATGCCGGAAATCTGAATATCTCTTACACCGTATTCATGAAGCTCTTTAAGTGTGGACTCAATATCTTCAATGGTTTTACAGTAATCTCTTAATGTAAAAAGCTGAATTCCGCGTTTAATGTTGCTCATATGTTATCCTCCTTATACAATGCCGAGTAATGAAAGAAATGTGTTGATAAGATTTTTAATAAAGCTTACGATTTTAGCAAAAAGATTCTGTTCTTCTTTTTCGCCGTAATTGCCGGAATCATTTTCTGCTGTGAGGGGAACAAGCTCTTCATCAATGCTTATAAGGAACTGAGAATATGTTTCGGCATCCCATACGGTAGGCTGATTTTCGCTTGCAAATATAAAGCTTATAAGCTCCCATTGTGCCTGTGAATGGTCGGAGTGCATAAGGTCTTTAATAAACCATGTGTATTCGGGATATGCACAGGTTGATGCATCAATCATGTTATCTGCTGAAATGTGATTGTGTCCGCAGTCTACAGCCTGTACATAATTATTACCAAGTGTTGAATCTGCAGTCGCACAGGTAGCACCGAAAGATGTGTTGACTGTGTCAATAACGCTGTCACCGATGTTCAGCTGACTTTCGCATACGGGGGGAATTGTACTGCCGTATTTTGAGATTATTGCAAGATTACCGCCGTTTTCTGTAACTCCGTCGAGAATTTCTTTGTTATTAGCTTGAATCTCATTGTGGTAATAATCAATTTTTGCAATAAATTCATCGCTTACGTTGTTACCGATAAGAAGATTTTTTGCATCTTCGTATTCATCCTGACCGATAAGAGCCCAGATGCCTGCCATTCTTGCAAATGTGGTTCCGAGACCGAGCTCAAACACATCGTCGAGAATAGCATAATTTATATCTTCTGCAATACCGAGAATATTTCCGAGAACACCTGCTTTTGAGAGTGCATCAAGAAGAACACTTACAAGTGTTGCAGATACATCATCACCGAGCATTGTTGTAAGGTATGTTACAAAACCTGTTTCGTCAAATTTAATCTGACCGCTGAAGGGCTCACCGCAGGTAGCAACGCCGTTGAAACCGCCGGAAAGCATAACAACGCTGTTAACGTATTCATAATCGTAATCGTGAAGATATGTAGTTACAACGCAAGTACCCATACTGAAACCTACAAGATTGACTTCTTCAGCACCTGTTGCTTCAAGAACAGCCTCAATGCAATCGTGGAGCTGAGATGCTATTGACTGCATATCAAGACGCCAGTCGTAGCTGAAATGCACAACTTCTTCGGCATCAAAACCGAGATTTTTACATTCTATGGCAATATTGCCTGAAAGAATTTCCTCTGCTGCGGGAATTGTGTAGTTGGAAACTGTGTTATATACAGGTTCGCCGTTTTCGTCACAGGCAATACCGTCAAAAATCTTTACAAGTGCTTCACTCAAAGGCTCGCCGAGTTCGGAGTAGTCACCGTTTCCTATTGATTTGCCAAGCGGAAGAATAAGGTCCTTAACCGCGTTTACGATAGTATCTGTTGCGGGAACGAAAGCGTTTTCGCCCGTTTCGGCATAAACAATGTCTGATGACATAATACCGTCAACAAAAATTACGGGAAGTTTTTCTTCTGTATCGTAGGCAAAAACGACAGCAGAGAGAGCAGAAAGCATCATAACTGTTGAAAGTATTACACACAATACATTTTTGAATGTTCTTTTCATGGAAAAATCTCCTTTACAATGTTATACAGGGTAATTATACCATTATTTTTTAAAAATTCAATATATTAAAGAAAATTTTGCTTGCAATAAATTAAAAATAGTGTATAATTATAATGTATATTTTTATGGAGGCACAAAAAAATGGATAAACAAAAGTATTATATAACCACAGCTATTGCATATACATCAAGAAAACCCCATATCGGCAATTCATACGAAATTGTACTTACAGATGCTATTGCACGATTCAGAAGATTGCAGGGATATGATGTGTTTTTCCTTACGGGAACTGATGAACACGGTCAGAAAATTGAAGAATACGCAAAGAATGCAGGCGTAACACCCAAGGAATATGTAGATAAAGTTGCAGGTGAAATCAGAGGTATCTGTGATTTGCTTAATACCACTTACGATAAATTTATCAGAACAACGGACGATTATCACGAAGCAACCGTTCAGAAGATTTTTAAAAAGCTTTATGACCAGGGTGATATTTACAAGAGTGAATATGAAGGTCTTTACTGCACTCCCTGTGAGTCTTTCTGGACAG
>CAZBVV010000153.1:0-3265 GCA_964495345.1 uncultured Eubacteriales bacterium | reverse complement strand
AAATTTCAGGGTTCCTTTTCTATCTCGTCGTTGTTTAATTTTCAAGGTTCATGTGCTCTCGGAGTTCGTTTTGTTTGTGTCTCACTCCCGAGCGCTTAGTTATAATATCACAGGGTTTTGCAAAAGTCAACACTTTTTTTTGGATTTTTTCAACTTCTTTTAAACGCCGCCGTGTGTTCATATACCTCTTTTTAAGACAAAATGGCTATTCTGCGTGGTTTTCGGAATAAATAATAAATTTTTAAAATTAAAAACTTTTTCAAAAAACATCTTTTTTTATCAGATTTATTCCGTTTTTTTCGCAATTATTATAAGAATTTGTAAAATCAAACGCTTCTGTTTTTAACTCAGGCAGAATATCTTTAAGAGGCACAAGAACAAAACCTCTTTCCCCCATTCGGGGATGCGGCACAGTTAATTCCGCAGTATTCATTTTTAAATCATCATACAGTAAAACATCAATATCAATAATACGAGGGGAATTTTTAAAAGGACGCTCCCTACCGAAAGCGGCTTCTATACCAAGACAAGCACCAAGAAAAGCATTCGCCCCCAAATCAGTAGAAACAGCCGCACAAATATTATAAAAGTTGTCCTGTTCAAGAAATCCCCAGGGAGCAGTTTCATAAACAGACGAACACCGCATCACTTTCGTCCCGGGAAGATGATTTATTGCACCCAGAGCATCTTTTATATTTTTAATCCTGTCACCGATGTTAGTTCCCATACTTATATATACAACACTCATTTATCTTCCCCTCTCTATTTCAACTGCAACATAACCGAATTCAGCTTTTATGGGAGCCTCGGGCTTTTTCAAAGTTATTTCAACCTTTTTAATTTGTTCAAAAGAATCAAGAATTGCATCTGCAACTGTCTGTGCAACCTTTTCAAGCAAATCATATTTTTCAGCCGTAAAAACTTTTTTTACAAGCTTTATCACCTGTGCATAACTGACTGTGTCATTTACATCATCTGTTTGGCAGGGCTTTTTTAAATCGAGCTTGCATATAATATCAATGACGAAATTCTGCCCCTCAACTTTTTCTTCGGGATTTACACCGTGATAGGCATACAATTTAAGGTCTTTTATAATAATTTTATCCATATATAGTATCTCCTTTTATTATATACTATTATATATAGCATACATTTGGCGGGTTTCTTCCACATCGTGCACACGCAGAATATTACTGCCTTTCATCAAGGCTATAAGATTTGCGGCTAATGTACCTGCCATTCTGTTCTCGGGAATCGGAATGTCCGTAAGCTCACCAATAAATCTTTTTCGGGAAAGAGCTGTCAAAAACGCAACATCAGGTCTGATTACTTTTTCGAGATTTTTCAGCAATTCCACATTATCTTTTGTAGTCTTGGCGAAACCGAAGCCGGGGTCAAGACAGATATATTTTTTTTCAATACCAAAATTCCTGCACTCGTTAAGAACCGAATCAAAATATTCGTTGACAGCATGAACAACACCCTGCGGATAATCAATCACGCTACCCGATGCGACACCGCCGGTGTGAGTAAGAATCCAACCTGCCTTATATTCTTTTACAACGGTTGCCATGTCTTCAGAGAATATTCCGCTTACATCATTAATAATGTGTGCTCCGTTTTCAAGAGCAAAACCAGCAGTTTCGGGATTTACCGTATCTACCGAAATAACAATATTTTCGATTTTCACAGCTTCAGCAAAAACAGGCGTGAGCCGATTTATTTCTTCTTGGGCGGTAACAGGCTCACTTCCCGGTCTTGTAGACATAGCACCGATATCAATAATATGTGCACCGTGAGAAAGCATTTCATTGATTTTTTTCGTGGCAGCTTGTTCGGAAAAATATTTACCGCCGTCTGAAAAGGAATCGGGAGTAACATTGAGAATACCCATTATGAGTCCTTTTTTATCAAAACAAAAGTTTCCGCTTCTGAATACAAATTCTTTCATATTAATTAACCGTCATCTTATCTATATTTTTTTCAAGAGTTTTTTCGCCGATTCCGGATACATTCGTCAAATCCTCAACAGAATTAAATTTCCCGTTTTCCATGCGATAATCAATAATTGCCTGTGCTTTCTTTTCTCCTATACCGCTGAGTGCGGTAAGCTCTTCAAGGGTTGCGGTATTTATATTGATTAGTTCGTTCTGATTCTGATTTACTGACGAAACATTTTCCGAGTTTTCGCTTGAGGTTATTTCTGCTACAAAATCATTGAATGCAGCAGTCAACAGAGTTGGATTTACCGTGGAATTATCATATTTTCTATAAATATCAAGACACATAATAAGATTCACAACACATACCGCAAGAATAAGAAGCATTGAAACAAGGCTTATTCTTTGTGCTGCTGATTTTTTTCTGTCTGCATTTTTTGATTCAGTATTGATATCCTGAATGTCATTCTGTTCAAAAATTTCGTAATCATCATTCATGTCGATCTCTCCATTACAGATGTATTATTAATTATATTACATCATACTACTCTTTTCAACATTTTTTCTTGACAAAAAATAAGTTTAGTATAAAATATACTTAGACTGACGGAAACAAAAACCGTCACTTATTTTAAAGGAGTTGTTTTTATGAGCTTTAAAGAAATTTCCGTTAATGAATTGAATGTAAACCCTGTTACAATGTTTTCGGACGGATGGGCGTTGCTCACTGCCGGTGACAAGAATGATTTTAACTCAATGACGGTTTCATGGGGTGCAATAGGTGAAATCTGGGGAGAACATTCCATGTTTGTTTTTGTAAGACCGCAGAGATTTACCCACGACTACTGTGAAAAGAGTGATTTATTCACCGTCAGCTGTTTTAACGGCAAATGCAAAAAAGAACTCGGTTTCTTCGGTTCAAAAAGCGGAAGAGATTATGACAAGTATAAAGAAACTGGACTTACTGCAGCGTTTGACGGCGATTTTGCATACTGTGAAGACGCTCAGATCATATTTATTTGCAAGAAGATGGCTAAGACAGGTCTTATGCCCGAGCATTTTTATAATCCTGAAATAAACGGTTGCTATCCAAACAAAGATTATCACGATATTTACGTTGGAAAGATAGTTAAAATACTGATTAAAGAATGAGAAAAAATTTTTTAAAAAAATTTTAAAAAAAGTATTGACATTTAAAAAAAATCTGCTATAATAACACTCGTGCTCAGGAGATAACACTTCTGAAACGAATATCCGGTGTCTTTGGCGTAGAGGTTCCACCTGTTCCCATCCCGAACACAGTAGTTAAGCTCTGCAGTGCCGAA
>CAZBVV010000152.1:0-3283 GCA_964495345.1 uncultured Eubacteriales bacterium | reverse complement strand
ATTTAAATTAATTATGCATTATGCATTTTGAATTATGAATTAAATTATTGTTTACATTTTATAATAAATCCGGTCCCGTGTCAATTGACCTGAATAATAAATTATGTTATATTAAAGAAAATATTTATTAAGTTGGTTAATTATGAAAATTCTTATTGATGCGGATGCCTGTCCTGTTGTTGATATTACGGTAAGGCTTGCAAAACAGTACGGTGTTGAATGTTTGATAGTCTGCGATACGGCTCACTATATCGTGCGTGACGGCGTTCAGACGGTAACTGTTGAAAAAGGTGCTGACAGCGTAGATTTTAAGCTCGTTAATATGATTGAAAGCGGTGATATTGCCGTTACTCAGGATTACGGTCTTGCGGCGATGTGCCTTGGCAGAAAAGCCGTGCCGATAAATCAGAACGGTTTGATTTTTAACGACGGCAATATTGAAAAGATGTTGTATACACGCTTCGTATCAAAGAAGATTCGCATGGCGGGCGGCAGAACAAAAGGTCCTAAGAAACGCACAAGGGAACAGGATGCAGATTTTGAAAAAGCATTAAGAATGTTGATTGAGAGGTCGTTGTTATGAACTTTAAAGTTGTGGGCGGTAATAAAAACGCAAAAATCACATTGAACGAGAAAAAAGACGGTGATATTCTTTATCTCACCGTCAATTTGCACATGGATGATGCAGCCATTCCCGAAGCATTTTCCGTAGAATTTAATTTTGATGCAAAAGATGTCTATTCTACGTGGAGTCCGTCTTTGAGTGATATTCACGGACTGTTTTTTGAGTGGGGAAAGGTGAGTATACGCTCCAGACTTGCATCGTGGATGCCTTTGCAACAGCTTATATCTCCAAGCGGCAAAAATAAGCTTTGTATAGCCGTTTCTGATGTTGATACACCCATACAAATCGGTACGGGTATAAGGGAAGAGGATGCAACCTTTGCCTGTGAAATAAAATTCTTTACATTTCCTGCATCACCTGTCACGGATTACACCGCAGTTGTCCGTTTTGATATGCGTAATATCCCTTATTATGACAGTCTTTACGATACGACTGAATGGTGGGAGAATGATTGTGGTTATACTCCTACTTATGTACCCGATTCGGCACGACAGCCTATGGATTCCCTTTGGTACAGCTTTCATCAGCAGCTTGACAGGGAGAAAATTATAAATGAATGTAAGGCATCAAAAGCTCTGGGCATGGAAACCGTTATAATTGACGACGGATGGCAGACAGACGACAACAACCGAGGCTATGCTTACTGCGGAGATTGGTGCGTTGCTCCCAAAAAAATGGGTAATATGGCTTCACTTGTTGATGAAATACATAATATCGGTATGAAAGTTATGCTCTGGTATTCCGTACCCTTTGTTGGTATTCATTCCGCAAAGTATGAGGAATTTAAAACCATGTTTATCGACAAGGAGGAGGACGGCGGCAACGCATTCACTCTTGACCCCCGATACAAAAAAGTCCGTGATTATCTTACGGGAGTTTATACTGATGCGGTTAAAAATTGGAAGCTTGACGGTTTAAAGCTTGATTTTATTGACTCATTTATGCTCAACGGCAAATCTCTTGAATATGATGCCCGCCGTGATTTTCAGTCACTTGAAGATGCCATACACGCTCTTATGTCGCAGGTGAAGGCATCCCTTACCGCAATAAATCCCGAAATATTAATTGAGTTTCGTCAGTCATATGTTGGTCCGTCAATAAGAAAATACGGCAATATGCTCCGTGTGGGTGACTGCCCCTGCGATATTCTCAAAAACCGTGTTAATGTTGTAAATCTTCGCTATACGTCGGGTAAGACGGCGGTTCATTCCGATATGATAATGTGGAGTACAAACGATACCCCGGAGAATGCGGCTTTGCAGTTTGTAAGTATTCTGTATGCAGTACCGCAGATTTCAATGCTTATTGATACTTTGCCCGAAGCTCATTATAAAATGCTCCAATATTACATCTCATTCTGGAAAGAGTGGAGAGATGTTCTTCTCGACGGCAAGCTGACAGCAGAAAACCCCGAAAGTCAGTACAGTATAGCTTCTTCTGTTCTCGGTGATAAATCGGTCGTTACCGCTTATACAAAAAATGTTATTGATGTTAAAACAAAAAGCACCGTTGTTGTCAACGGCACGGCAAGGGAGAGCTTTATAATCAAAAATGCAAAAGGCAAACGGTACAAAATTGTAAATTGCATGGGTGAGGAAATCGAAACAGACACATTTTACGCAGACCTTTGTGAAATAAACATCCCCACAGCAGGAATGTTGTTTGTAAAATAAAATCAACGTCAGGGGATTGATCCTCTGCCGTAAATAATAATTTAATTCATAATTCAAAATGCATAATGCATAATTAATTTAAATTAAAAATTGTGCGTAACGCTTGGATTTTTGGTATTATAATGGTTCAAAAGGCGAAGCCTTTTCCTCAATTATGAATTATGCATTATACATTATGCATTAATAAATTATTGTTTACCTGTTCACGCATCTTAATGTAATACTTCCGTTGCGGTTAATATCCACAACCGTGATTGATATGTTATCAAGTGCAAAATCAAAGCGGTGGGTTTCAATTCCCAATGCAGTGGGAATAAGATGCTCTAAAAAGCCGTGATGACTGAAAAGTGCAACACGGTCACCAAATGTGTAACGCTCTTTTATGTAATCAATAACCTTTTTTGCACGGATATCGTTGGCTTCAATACCCTCACAGCAGAAATCGTATTCCTTTGTGCCGTAGAGCTTTTTGCACATCTTTGTATTTTTATAGTAACGGCTCAGATACTCTTCACTGCAACCGAAATAACCGGGAGTACATCCGCACTCAACAAGCTCGGGACATATTTCAATGACAGGATTGCCGTCTTTTGATTTGCACACGCCAACAGCAGTTTTGAATGCTCGCAAAAGTGAGCTTGAAAGGTAGCCGTCAATATGTAAATCCTTGAGCTTTTCACCCAAATCGTTGCATTGTTGTTCACCCTTTGCGGTAAGCTCACCGTCGCTGGGGTCACGGTCACCGATGTCTTCATAATCCGTTTCGGCGTGACGGATAAAAAGTATCTGTAATGTATCTTTATTTTCCATAGCAGCACCCTCTTTTCCTTAAATCAGTATAACACACTTAATGTAATATTGCTACACAATTTTTTGCTTTACAGAAAACTGCGTTTCAAAGATTATTTTGTAAGGACTTGATTTATAAATAATAATTTAGCTTAGCAGAAATTAAATGATATGCCATGTAGGGAGCGACGCCCTC
>CAZBVV010000151.1:0-3334 GCA_964495345.1 uncultured Eubacteriales bacterium | reverse complement strand
ATTTCAACAAACTTAAGTCCATTTTCATTTACATAGGTTTCGGCGGTACTGCTTTTGTAACCGTAAATAGTAAAATTTGTATTGGGTTGAGCTGTTTCATAGTGATAATTTTCAAGTTTATCTGCAATTTCGTGAGCTTCATCCATAAGTTTTTGTGCATCATCCCAATCACCATAGAGCATAGTGATTAAAATTTCTCCGTTTAAAAAATTAACTCTTTTATATAAATCTACAACTTCCGATAAATTATCCCCGGTTGAATATAGGGTATAGCCTATTGACTGTTCTTTTATATTTATATCATTTCGACACAAAGTAATTGAATTAAGTGACATGCAATTCCTAAATGCATTTTCGCCTATAGATTCCACATTTTCGTGAATTTTAACATCCGTAAGTTGGCAACAGTCCTCAAATAAACTTTCATTGATAGTTGTTACAGCTGCCGGAATTACAACGCTTCTCAAACCGGTAGCATAAAAAGCAGCGGTACCAATTAATTCTATATTATCGGAAAGCTTTATTCCCTCCAGACTCATACAATACGAAAAACAATAATCCCCGATTTCTTTTATACTGTCGGGCATAATAACTTCAGTCAATCTTGCACACATCTGAAATGCTGCTTTATTAATATAAGTAACACTTTCCGGTATAATAATTTTTTCAATTGGTGAGACAAAAAATGCACCTGTTGCAATAACTTTCGTGCCGTCTTTTACAACATATTCTTTTGCATTCAGTTTTGATTCTATCAGATAATCTCCTACATATAACACATCGTTTTCCCAATTTGTATCATCTTCATAAATAGGAGAATTGTAAAATACTTCCGCTCCGATATGAGTAAGATTTTCGGACATCTTTATACTGTTAAGATTTTCACAAAAGCCAAATGCTCTATTGTTGATTATAGTTACACTATCTGGAATTGTTATACTTTTCATCAAATCACAGTATTCAAATGCAGATTCACCTATCACCGTCACCGGACAACCCTCAATTGTATCGGGGATTACAACATCACCACTGATTGATGTATCGCAATCTGTAATTGTTACTTCGCCGTTATTGATTTCGTATGTAAGATAGCTCAAAACATCACCCTCGGCAAAAACGGACACGGGAGCTATTGACAAAAGCATTACAAATGTCAACAATAACCCGATTACTGATTTAATTTTTTTGTTCACAAAAAGACTTCCTTTCATAAATAATATCATTTTGTATTCATATTGTAGCATATGATTCAGTCATTTGTCAATATAAAATAATATTAACTAACATATAAGGATTGATATTATGGATAAGTTTAACGGTGAACCGCTAATTTTAAAGAAACGTGGCGAAGACGGAAACAGAGTAATAAGTGTCAGATTGAGAGAGGATATACTGACTAAACTTGATAAAATTGCAAATGACACTCATTATTCAAGAAATGAATTAATAAATATTATTCTGGAACACGGAATAGAGAATATTATTATAAAATAAAGTGACAACCGCAGGGGATTATATCAACACTCCCCTGCGGTAAATTTTTCTTCTTTTGTTTTGATTCCGTAGAAGTGGATAATATTCATATCCTCTGTCATATCAAGTCCGTGTGAGCCGCAGCCGCCGTCAATTTCGTGGCATCCGTGGTCGGGACAGAATACGCAAAAAAATAAAATGTCATTCAAATGTTCTTGACAAATCACCTATCACACTTTATAATATAATCACAAACAAATGATAGGTGATTTCAATATGAAGTATTTAATAAAGAAGATGCGTGAACTTGCAGATATGAGCCAAGAGCAGTTCGCAAAAGAAATCGGAACAACTGTCGTTTCCATCAATCGTTGGGAAAACGGCAAGTCTATCCCCAATCCTATGGCTCAAAATCAACTCATTCTTTTCTGTTCTAATCACAATATTGATATTGCCAATATAATTGTCGATAAGTATCGTTACCAACATGATAACAATCGGCTCATTCTTTATCATGGTTCCAAGGAAGGTCTTATTGGAGAAATTCTGCCCAAGAGCCGAGAAGATTGTGACTTTGGTGTTGGGTTTTATACCGGTACTGATCCCATTCAGCCTTTGACTCTGGTTTGCGGTGAACCTAATCCTAAATTTTATATAATTGATTTAAATCTTGAAGGGCTGAAAGTTCTTAACATTGAACTTGGATTAGATTGGGCAATGGCGGTTGCATATCATCGTGGCTATATGGATATAATAGAAGGTACCGAGATGTATGAGAAGTACGTTCATCTGTTTGACGGTTATGATATAATTACCGGTTACATTGCTGACGACCGCCTTTACACTGAACTGACTCGTTTCTTCAATGGTGATATAACCGATACCGCACTCATGAACTGTTTGGTTGCTCTCGATCTTGGCAAACAGTATGTTGCTAAAACACAAAAAGGGTGCGATGCTTTCTCAATTATTTCCGAGTCCGATATCTATCCCATGGAACTTACAGTTCTTCAGAAAAAGTCAGTAATTCGCAGAAAAGAAAGTTATGCAATTGCAAGCCAAATTGAAAAGCAGTACAGACGTGTCGGTAAGTATTTCGATGAAATATTGAGGGGTGAATAAAATGATTGATGTCTTTGAATTAACTCTATGCGATATGCAGGGTAAACTCTTTGAGATGTCTGCAACCGAGGGTTTTTCAAGTGAATCTTTCATCAAGACATTCATGCGTTCTGAATCAGCTGCTGACCTTGACAAAATTTTCAATCATATGCAGTGGGCAGGGCAAGGATACATCATAGACCGTGTGAAAGAAGAAAATGCAGATTTGCTTGAAACAAACGGTGAATTCTATGATAATGAAACGCTGTATTGGTCAGGATATCTCTACCGCTATTGGCACTTCTATACCGGTGAGTCTAGCAAAGAAATTTACAAGCAAGCTCCAGCTTCTGTAATGAGAGCAATGTACTTGATGTATCATACTATGAGTCCTGAAATGGCAATTGATCGTTTGAAAGATACCTACGAAAGAAAATACAAAGCAAAAAAAACACAAATAAAATAAGAGCCGGATTTTTGTCCGGCTTTTGCTATTAAGAATCTCTATTCTTTTGTTTTAATTCCGTAGAAGTGGATGATGTTCATATCTTCTGTCATCTCAAGTCCGTGTGAGCCGCAGCCGCCGTCAATTTCGTGGCATCCGTGGTCGGGACAAAATCCGTAAAGCACATTATGATTTTTCCATTGTGTTTTGATTTTTTCAACAAGAATATCATAATAGTTAATATTATGATCCAATGCCGCCATTGATTCCGCTGATTCGGGACCGTGTTTATGCATTGTGCCGTCATAATTGCCG
>CAZBVV010000150.1:0-3361 GCA_964495345.1 uncultured Eubacteriales bacterium | reverse complement strand
GGCAGTTTCGGTGACATATACTATTCAAAGGCAACCTATTTAAGAAGAAACGGCAATCCCGGCGGTTGGTTCGGTGACAAATCCCGTTCAGGCGGCGGTCCTCTTATCGACCTTGGTGTTCACGTTATCGACCTTGTAAGATATCTTTTGGGCAAGCCCCAGCCTGTATCAATCTACGGTGCAACATTCCAGAAGCTCTACAACCGTCCCGATGTTATCAAAACAAAGGGTTATGCGGCGGCTGACGCTAAAAAAGGCGACATCTGTGACGTAGAAGACCTTGCTTCTGCGATGATTCGTTTTGACAACGGTGCAGTTCTTCACATTGAAGCGGCATTTTCACTTAACATCAAAAATCCCGAAGGTGATATTCAGCTTTTCGGCACAAAGGCAGGTTGCAAGCTTGACCCGCAGGTTGAAATCTTTACAGAAATGAATAAATACCTGGTTAACGTTGAATTTGACGACGATACTGCTCTTTCATTCGACGGTCTTTTCCAGAATGAAATTAACCATTTCGTTGACTGTGTTCTCGGCAGAGCTGAATGTATTGCTCCCGCACAGGACGGTGTTGATATGATGCGTATTCTTGACGCAATCTACGAATCAGCAAGCACAGGTCACGAGGTAGTCCTTTAATTTATACATATAATTTTCAAGTCCGACGAAATTCCGTCGGACTTAATATTGACTTAACAATATTCTGTTAATATAAATACGGTGATAAAAATTGTTCGGATATATCAGAACTCACAGACCGGAATTAAAAGTCCGTGAAGATGAAGCATACAAAGGCATTTACTGTTCTCTTTGCCGTGTTCTGGGCAAAAGGTACGGTATTGTTTCCCGTATGTTTTTGAGCTTCGATTCATCATTTCTTGCACTTGCTCTTATGGCACTTTCCGAAGAAAAGATATGCTTTGAGCAAAAAAGATGTCCGTTCAATCCTGCAAAAAAGTGTAATTTCTGCAAGGATAACAGAAAAGAGCTTGAATTTGCCGCTGACATATCCGTACTGTTGCTTTATCATAAAATCAGAGATAACATTCACGATTCAACGATATTTAAAGCTTTATTGTATAGAATAATACTGTTATTTGTTCTGCCCTCTTACAAAAAGGCAAAAAAACTTTGCCCTGTCGGTGCAGAAATTATTGAGCAGTACATCAACCGTCAAAATGCCGTAGAAGAAAAACAATCCCGTAATATTGACGAGGCGGCAGAGCCTACAGCAATTCTTCTAAAACAGCTCTATTCAATGGGTGAAACAGATGAAGATGCAAAGCTTGTACGTGAACAGGTTGGTTATCACTTAGGCAAATGGGTGTATATGATTGATGCCTTTGACGATATGGAAAAGGACAGAAAATCCGGCAATTACAATCCGTTTTTATTGGGTAATAACGACAATTACGAAAAAATCAAAGGTGACATTCTTATGACCGCCGGTGAAGCGGCAAAAGCATATGAGCTGCTTAATATAAAATGCTTTAAAGGTATTGTTGAAAATGTTGTCTATGACGGTTTATATTATGAAACAATGAAAGTTTACGAAAGGAGACTTCATAATGAGTGATCCTTATCAGGTGTTGGGTATAACTCCCGACGCTACTGACGAACAGGTAAAAAACGCTTACAGAGAAAAGGCAAAAATATATCACGACGGAGACTATACTAACGGACCTCTTGCAGATGTTGCCGCAAAAAAATTACAGGAGCTTGACGATGCCTACGATATGATTATTGAACAAAGACGTTCAGGCGGTTACAAATCCTCGTCAACTCATTCATCAAACGCATATTCAAGTTCATATTCAGGTTCAACTTATTCAAACACATCATACACTCCCCCTACTTATGCCGCAATAAGAGAGAAAATCAGAAGAAATGAGCTTGACGGTGCACAGGCTGACCTTGATAACATCCCCGATATGTCAAGAATAGCCGAATGGTATTATCTCCAGGGCATGATTCAGCAAAAAAAAGGCTGGACAAATGCGGCATATGAAAATTATGAGCGTGCTTACAGAATGGATCCCTCAAATCCCGAATACACAAGGGCATTCCAGGGTATGAACAACCAGCGAAGCGGAGGTTACAGAACTGCAAACGGACGAAAGTCTGATTCGGATTGCGGTTTCTGCAATATTTGTCAGGGACTTATCTGTGCCGATTGCTGTTGCGAATGTATGGGCGGCGACATTATCCCCTGCTGTTAAGGTGAAGAACATGAAAAACAGTGCAAAAACCGCCATGGGTGGAATGATAAGTGCATTATCACTTACAATAATGTTGCTGACTGCCGTAATTCCTTACCTTACTTATGCCCTGCCCGCCATAGCCGGTGCGTTGCTTGTAATTATGGTTATTGAAATCAACAAAAAATGGGCATTTTGTGCCTATGCGGCAATCAGTATACTGTCATTTCTGATATTGCCAGACAAAGAAGCGGCTATGATGTATGTGGCGTATTTCGGCTACTACCCTATTCTCAAACCCCTGCTGGAATCAAAAATCAGCAACAACACCCTGTGCTGGTTGGCAAAAGCTGTTGTTTTTAATGTTGCAGTAGTGTTAGCTTACGTCGTTATTGTAAATGTATTCGGTATTCCCATTGAAGAAATGGAAGAATACGGCAAATGGGGACTTATCGGTCTGCTTGCTCTTGGTAATGTGATGTTTGTTCTTTATGATATCTGCATAACAAGGCTTGTAACCCTTTATTTAAAAAAGTGGCAAAAACGGTTCAGAAAGCTGTTTAAACATTAACATATTGGCAGAGATTAACACCTCTGCTGATTTTTTTAATTTTTTTCAATTTAACACTTGATTTTTATAAATGAATAGTATATAATGTACAGGCACTTTGAAAAGAGATGCAAAAATTTAATATGGAGAGTTGTCCGAGCTGGTCGAAGGAGCACGATTGGAAATCGTGTAACGGGCCAAAACCTGTTCGAGGGTTCGAATCCCTTGCTCTCCGCCAGAAAAAAGCATCGACTTTGTCGGTGCTTTTTTTAATGAAATTCACCTTGCGGCAAGTGAAATTACTTAGTGATGAAATACGCTGAAGCGCATGAAATATTTACTTCGCAATGTGAGAAGACTGCGGGCGTGAGTGGATTTATTTCATTCACTTGATGCGACAGTATCAAGCAGTAAATTATTTACCGTGAGCGTAAGCTAACGATTTCACTAAAACTCGTTGTCCTTTTTAGTCCGGCAAGTCCCGGTATTACGAAGAACGCACTTATTATCCGCCCGTTCAGGCGGTATTTTTGGGTATGAAAAAAGCACCTTACATTTCTGCAAAGTGCTTGAATCATTAAAATGAGCATAATAATACCGCCCTAACACATAG
>CAZBVV010000149.1:0-3378 GCA_964495345.1 uncultured Eubacteriales bacterium | reverse complement strand
TTTTGATGATTCGGAGCGACGAGGGCGTCGCTCCCTACAATTTATATCATTTAATGTCTGCTTCGCTAAATTATTGTTTATTTCCTCTTGACATTTGAATACTCATTCAACTATAATATAATAAACAGTTGAACAGTTATTCAACCATTCAAATGTGAGGTGTTTTTATGGATTTACACAAACGCAGCGAAATGTGTGACCGCAACGAGGTCCACAGCGAAATTATCAACAAAGTAAAAGAGGTTATGGAGGATACGGAAGTACTGTACTCTCTTTCAGACTTTTTTAAAGTAATAAGTGACAGCACGAGAATACGCATTATGGCGGCTCTTGACAGCGGTGAAATGTGCGTGTGCGACTTATCTGCATTACTTGAAATGACTAAATCTGCAATTTCGCATCAACTGAAAGTATTAAAGGATGCAAAACTCGTAAAATCAAGGCGAGAGGGCAAAAATGTTTACTATTCCCTTAAAGACGACCATGTAAAGCTTATTTTTGAAATGGGTATAGAACATATTAAAGAAATTGATTGAGAGGTATTTATCATGACTAAAAAAATTAAACTTGTTGACCTTTGCTGTGCAAACTGTGCCGCAAAAATCGAAGAGAAAACAGCTAAAATTGACGGTGTAAATTCCGTTACGGTAAACTTTCTTACAGAAAAAATGATTCTTGACATTGACGAATCAAAAGCTGACAGCATTTATGCAGAAATTAAAAAAATCGTTCACAAAATTGAGCCCGATGTAAAAATGGAGGGAATTTAAATGAAAAAAGAGATTATTCTTTTAAGCATCAGTGCAGTTATTCTCATTGGTGCATTTGCCGTTCCCGAATCGTTGGGTGTACTCAAGCTGATTTTATATATTGCCGCATTTCTGTTAAGCGGTTTTGAAGTGTTGGCAAATGCGTTTAAAGGCATTATCAAGGGTAACATATTCAACGAAAATACACTTATGGCTGTTGCGGCAGTAGGTGCATTTTTTATAAAAGAATACCCCGAAGCCGTATTCGTTATGATTTTTTACCGTGTGGGCGAGCTTTTTGAAGATTATGCCGTTTCAAAATCAAGAAAATCCATAAGCGAAGTTATGAATATCTGCCCGGAATACGCTAATCTTGTAAAAGACGGAAAAACACAAAAAGTTGCCCCTGAAGATATATCAATCGGTGATATTATTACCGTTGCGGCAGGTGAAAAAATCCCACTTGACGGCATAATTCTTTCAGGCACATCTTTTATTGATACAATGGCACTTACTGGTGAATCCGTACCTCGCAGAGTAAATGAAAATGATGATGTTTTAAGCGGTTGCATAAACTGTGAAAGCGTTTTAACAATTAAAGTTACAAAAAGATTTGAGGATTCAACGGTAAGCAAAATTCTTGAACTTGTTGAAAATGCCTCTGCAAAAAAATCCACATCCGAAAAATTTATTACAAAATTCGCAAAGTACTACACTCCATGCGTACTTATTGCGGCTCTGCTTTTAGCAGTTCTGCCTCCCCTGCTCATTGAGGGTGCAACATTCAGCGACTACATTTACAGAGCATTGTCATTTCTTGTTGTTTCCTGTCCCTGTGCCCTTGTTATATCCGTTCCGTTAAGCTTTTTCGGCGGTATCGGCGGCGGTGCAAAACAGGGTATACTCATAAAAGGCGGCAGTTATCTTGAAATTCTTTCAAAAGCGGATACCGTAGTATTTGACAAAACAGGTACGCTGACAAAAGGTGTTTTTGAGGTTCAGCAAATAAATCCCGAAAGCTGTACAAACGAAGAACTGCTTGAATTTGCCGCATATGCCGAAAATATATCCTCACACCCTATTGCAAAATCTGTAACATCCGAATACGGCAAGGAAATTGACATTTCACTCATTACTGATGCAAAAGAGATTGCAGGTCACGGTGTAAGTGCTGTAATTCAAGGCAAAACCGTGCTTGCAGGTAACAAAAAGCTCATGGAGTTGCACAATATCAAATATACCGAAGCTTCGGGCGGTACGGTGATTTATGTTGCCGTTGACAACATTTTTATGGGCAGTATAGTAATTGCCGACGAATTAAAAGCAGATACCGAAAATCTTGTTGCAAACCTTAAAAAATCCGGAATCAGCAAAGCCGTAATGCTCACAGGCGATATCAAATCCGCCGCAGAGAAAACAGCACAGGAAACAGGAATTGACACAGTTTACAGTGATTTGCTCCCCGGTGACAAAGTAGATATTCTGGAAAAAGTAATGTCCCAATCAAAAGGTAAAACCGTATATGTAGGCGACGGTATAAACGACGCCCCTGTACTTGCAAGAGCTGATGTGGGTATTGCTATGGGTGCATTGGGTTCAGATGCGGCTATTGAAGCGGCAGATATTGTAATAATGACCGATGAACCCTCAAAAATCGTTACAGCAGTTAAAACTGCAAAAAAAACAATGAGCATCGCAAAGCAAAACATCATTTTTTCAATAGCAATCAAGCTCGGCATTCTTGCTCTTTGCTCATTCAACATAGTCGGCATCGGCGTTGCAGTATTCGGTGATGTGGGAGTTATGGTGCTTGCCGTACTCAACTCATTCAGAGCGTTAACAACAAAGGAGAAATAATTATGTTGTATATAGGTTGTCATTTATCGGCATCAAAAGGCTTTCTTGCCATGGGCAAACAGGCTCATGCAATAGGTGCCAACACATTTCAGTTTTTCACACGCAATCCCAGAGGCGGTGCGGCAAAAGCCATTGATGAAGCGGATGTAAAAGCATATCTTGAATTTGCCAAGGAACATAATTTCGGCAAAATAGTAGCTCATGCCCCCTATACGCTCAACGCTTGCGGCAAGGAAGAAAGAGTAAGAGCTTTTGCACTTGAAACATTTAAAGACGATTTACTTCGTATGGAATATGTACCCCACAACTACTATAATTTTCATCCCGGCAGTCATGTGGGACAGGGTGTTGAAACAGGCATTGAACTGATTGCAGATGTGCTGAATCAGGTACTTTTCCCCGAAATGACAACAACCGTTCTGCTTGAAACAATGGCAGGTAAAGGCAGTGAAATCGGCAGAAGCTTTGAGGAATTGAAAGCAATTATTGACCGTGTTGAATTAAAAGATAAATTGGGCGTATGTCTTGACACCTGTCATATTTCAGACGGCGGTTACGATATAATTAATCAGCCCGAAGCGGTACTCCAAGAGTTTGACAGGGTTATCGGCATTGACCGTCTTAAAGCAATTCATCTTAACGACAGTATGAATCCCATGGGAGCACACAAAGACCGTCATGCAAAAATCGGCGAAGGACATATCGGCTTTGATGCACTTATGAAATTCATCAAAATGCCGCAATTAGAGGGCCTGCCCATAAATCTTGAAAC
>CAZBVV010000148.1:0-3443 GCA_964495345.1 uncultured Eubacteriales bacterium | reverse complement strand
GAGGGCGTCGCTCCCTACATGGCATATCATTTAATTTCTGCTAAGCTAAATTATTGTTTAATATCTTACGAAGTTTCTCCATAATTTCCGCTGATGGCTCGTCAATATCCTTGAACGGAAACTCAATGCCCAGACTGTCGTACTTTACCTGACAAATTTTTCTGAAAGGCAAAAGCTCAATACCGTCAACACAAGGATATCTGTCCTTAATGGCTTTTATTTTTAAAATATTATCCTCATTATCGTTAATGGTGGGAATTATAACCTGCCTTAATGTGGTGGGGATATTTTTTTTGTTAAGATACAATAAAAAATTCTCCACAGCTTCTATTGAACAGCCAACATTTTTTTTATAAAGTTCGTCCGATGTATACTTAAAATCAAGCAGTACACGGTCTGTATATTCAAGAAGCTCTTTTACATTATCATTAAGAATACATCCCGATGTATCAAGACAGGTGTTTATCCCCTCTTTACGGCACAGAATGAATACATCCTTAACAAAATCAGCCTGCAACAGCGGCTCACCGCCGGAAAAAGTTATACCGCCGTCTTTACCGAAATAATCACGGCATCGCAAGGCTTTTATTAATATTTCTTCGGGAGAATAAACAGTTCCTGAATTCATATCCCACGTATCGGGATTATGACAGCATTTACACCTGAGGCAACAGCCCTGTGTAAAAACAACAAATCTTACACCCGGGCCGTCAACGGTACCTAAGGATTGAATTGAGTGTACTCTGCCTTTTGTCATACACTTTCGTGGAACGTTCTGCTGATAACTTCTCTTTGCTGTTCTCTTGAGAGCTTGTTAAAGTTAACCGCATAACCTGAAACTCTGATTGTAAGGTTGGGATATGCTTCGGGATTTTCGTAAGCTTTCATAAGCACATCACGGTTCATAACATTAACGTTGATGTGGTGAGCATTCTTTGCAAAGTAGCCGTCAAGAATTGAAACGAGATTGTCAACTCTGTTTTCGTCAGTTCTGCCCAACGCTTCGGGAGTTATGGAGAATGTATTTGAAATACCGTCACGGCAATCGTCGTAGCTTATTTTTGCAACAGAGTTAAGTGAAGCCAACGCTCCGTTCTCCTCTCTGTTGTGCATGGGATTTGCACCCGGAGCAAAGGGAGCAGATGCTTTTCTGCCGTCGGGTGTTGCACCCGTATTTTTGCCGTACATAACGTTTGATGTTATTGTAAGCACGGAAAGTGTGTGTATAGCATTACGGTAAGTGGGAGTTTTGCGAAGCTCTGTTATCATGCGATGTGCAAGGTCCTTTGCAATAAGGTCAACACGGTCGTCATCGTTACCGTATTTGGGGAATTCACCCGTCGTTTCAAATCCCGTAATATATCCGCTTTCATTTTTAACGGGTTTTACGTTTGCAAATTTAATTGCACTCAATGAGTCTGCAACAACTGAAAGTCCTGCTATGCCGAAAGCCATAAAACGCTCGACTTCCGAATCGTGAAGAGCCATCTGAGATTTCTCGTAAGCATATTTATCGTGCATATAGTGGATGATGTTCATTGTGTTAACGTAAAGTCTGCTAAGCCAACCGATATACACATCAAAACGCTCCGTAACGGCATCAAAATCAAGCTTGTCAACATTCATAACATCCATCTGAGGACCTATTTTCATACCGCTTGTGGTATCGTAACCGCCGTTTATGGCAATAAGCAACAGCTTTGCAAGGTTGCATCTTGCACCGAAGAACTGCATCTGTTTGCCCACTTTCATAGCTGATACACAACAGGCTATGGCATAATCATCACCGTAAACAGGACGCATGATATCGTCATTTTCATACTGAATAGAATCGGTTTTGATTGAAACCTCAGCACAGAACTTTTTAAAGTAATGGGGCAAGGAATTTGACCAAAGAACAGTAAGATTAGGCTCGGGAGCAGGACCTAAGGTGTAAAGAGTGTTAAGAATACGGTAACTGCTTTTCGTAACGAGCGTTCTGCCGTCTTCACCCATACCGCCTACTGCTTCGGTAATCCACATGGGGTCACCGCCGAAAAGCTCATTGTATTCGGGAGTGCGAAGATGCCTTGCAATACGAAGTTTTATAACAAAATCGTCAATAATCTCCTGTGCACCCTCTTCCGTAAGAGTGCCGTTTGCAATATCTCTTTCAATATAAATATCAAAAAACGTACTTACTCTGCCCAATGACATAGCTGCACCGTTCTGCTCCTTGATAGCTGCAAGGTATGCAAAATAAGTCCATTGTACAGCCTCTCGGGTATTTTTTGCAGGCTGACTTATATCATAGCCGTACATAGCCGCCATTTCTTTCATATAGCCGAGGAATGTAATCTGCTTATGAAGCTCCTCGTCAAGCCTTATTCTGTCAGCATCAAAAACACCGTCAGCAAGTGCGGCTTTGTCAGCTTTTTTTTCTTCAACAAGACGGTCAATACCGTAAAGTGCAACTCTGCGGTAGTCGCCTATAATTCTGCCTCTGCCGTAAGCATCGGGCAGACCTGTGATAACATGGCACTTACGAGCTTTTCTCATTTCATCGGTGTATGCTCTGAAAACACCGTCGTTATGAGTGGTTCTGTAACGGAATTCCTCTTCAATTTTTTCGCTCAGCTTATATCCGTAAGCCTCGCAAGCCTGACGAACCATTCTCATGCCGCCGAAAGGATTTACACCTCTTTTAAGAGGTCTGTTAGTCTGCATACCCACAATAATTTCATTCTCCTTGTCAATATATCCGGGAGAATAGCTTGTAAGAGATGATACCGTGGCTGTGTCAATTTCAAGCACGCCACCGAATCTGCGTTCAAGAGCAAAAAGCTCCTCAACCTGCTTCATAAGATTTTTTGTACGCGGTGTTGCATCTGCAAGAAATGAATAATCGCCTGTATATTCCTTATAATTTGACTGTATGAAATCACGGACATTTATTTCGTCCTGCCAGACGCCTTTTTTAAATCCGTTCCAATTTGAATGTTCCATATTTTGCATACCTCCTAAAAACCAACAAAAGGGCAAATCAGCACATAAACTGACTTGCCCGGACGGTCGGCATTATCGCTTTTACACTCCAATGCGGTACTCCGCTAAATCCGTCAGTCATGCAAAAGTTTTAATTTGTGATTTTATTATATATCATTCGGGGTCGGTTGTCAATTAATATAATTCATAATTAACAATTCATATTGAATGATTATTTTGTTAATACAGCGATAAACAATAATTTAATTCATAATTCAAAATGCATAATGCATAATTAATTTAAATTAAAAATTGTGCGTAACGCTTGGATTATTGGAATTATAATTGGTTTAAAAGGCGAAGCCTTTTCTTCAATTATGAATTATGCATTATACATTATGCATTAATAAATTATTGTTTATCAATAAAGTACTTACAAAACGATATAACATATCTTTGAAACGCAATTTACCGTAAAG
>CAZBVV010000147.1:0-3537 GCA_964495345.1 uncultured Eubacteriales bacterium | reverse complement strand
AAAATCCAAGCGTCACGCACAATTTTTAATTTAAATTAATTATGCATTATGCATTGTGAATTATGAATTAAATTATTATAGAAAAAGACCGATTTTACTCGGTCTTTTGTATTTTTTTCGTAAAATCAGCCGATTACTCTTGCTGAAATAACACCGTCAACAGCTTTAACGGCTGCAAGTGCATCGTCAGAAATATTAACAGCATCTACGATAACATAACCTGTTTCTTTTCTGATTGCTGCTGTTGAATCCTCAGTCAGAACACCTGCGGCTGTGAGAGTTGCATAGATGCTTTCACTCTTGTCACCGTTTGTAATAACTGTAAGACGCTTTTTGCCCTCTGCGAGTTCTTTTGAAATGCAGGGAAGATTTACAGAATTTACAACGTTACCGTTTTCAAGGTAATCTGAAATCTGATTAACAGCCATTACTGCACAATTTTCTTCTGATTCGGGAGTTGATGCACCCAAATGAGGCAGAGCAATAACACCATCAAGGCAAAGCTGTGCATCTGTGGGGAAATCTGTTGCGTAAGCCGCACATTTACCGCTTTCGATTGCTTCTACGATAGCGTCATCATCAACAAGACCGCCACGTGCAAAATTAAGCACACGGATGCCGTCTTTAGCCATAGCAAGTGTATCCTTGTTTACGATATTTTTTGTGGAATCTGTAAGAGGTGCGTGAACGGAGATATAGTCACTTTCTGTGAAAATCTGCTCAACCTTTGATGTAATAACAACTGATTTATCAAGAGTTGAAGCCGCCATATCGGAAAGATAGGGGTCGTAACCGATAACTTTCATGCCGAGAGCAACTGCAGCGTTACAAACCTTAACACCGATTGCACCAAGACCGATAACACCAAGTGTTTTGCCCATAATTTCGGGACCTGCAAAGTTTGACTTGCCTTTTTCAATCTTTTTGCTGATTTCATCTTCACCTTTAAGGGTTTTGCACCAATCCATAGCAGGAGCAATTTTTCTTGAAGCAAGAAGAAGACCGCAGATTACAAGCTCTTTAACAGCGTTTGCATTTGCACCGGGAGTGTTGAAAACACAGATGCCCTTTTGAGTACAAGCATCAACGGGAATGTTGTTGTAGCCTGCACCTGCTCTTGCAATAGCAAGAACACTTGAGGGAATTTCCATATCATGCATTGATGCAGAACGGACAATTACTGCATCGGGTGCGGCAAAATCGTCTGCACAAGTATACAAATCTGCTTTAAAATTGGAAAGACCTGTTTTTGAAATCTTATTAAGTGTAAGAATATTATACATTATGAGTTTGCCTCCTCAAACTTAGCCATAAATTCTACAAGCTTTTCAACGCCCTCAATAGGCATAGCGTTGTAGATAGAAGCTCTCATGCCGCCTACCGAACGGTGACCTTTAAGGTTGATAAAGCCTGCTTCGGTAGCTTCCTTGATGAACTTAGCGTTAAGCTCTTCGCTGTCTGTAACGAAAGGAACGTTCATAAGTGAACGGTCTTCTGCTACAACCGTACCCTTGAACATCTTTGAAGAATCAAGGAAATCGTAAAGAATCTTAGCTTTCTTTTCGTTATGAGCTTTCATTGCTTCAAGACCGCCCATATCCTTAATCCATTCAAGAACAAGCTTTGTGATATAAATGTTCCAGCAAGGAGGTGTGTTGTAGAGTGAATCATTCTCTGCCATTACGTTGTAGTCAAGCATTGTGGGAGTGATATCTCTTGCCTTACCGAGCATATCCTCACGGATGATACAGATTGTTACACCTGCGGGAGCAACGTTCTTCTGTGCACCGCCGTAAACCATAGCGAACTTTGTAACATCAAGAGGCTCTGAAAGGAAGCATGATGAAACGTCTGCAATAAGCGGAATATCGCCTACATCGGGAATCTCGTGATATACCGTTCCGTAAATTGTGTTGTTTAAACAAATATAAGCATAGTCTGCTTCGGGGTCGAAATCAGCTTTTGTTGTTTTGGGAATGTATGAGAAAGTTTTATCTGCTGATGATGCAACAGCTCTTGCTTCGCCGTATTTTTTAGCTTCTGCAAACGCCTTCTTTGCCCACTGACCTGTGATAACATAATCAGCCTTGCCGCTACCGTTCATAAAATTAAGAGGAATTGCCGCAAACTGTGTTGATGCACCACCCTGAAGGAAAAGAACCTTGTAATTCTCAGGAATGTTCATGATTTCTCTGAAAAGTTTTTCTGTGTCCTTAATGATAGCATCAAACACCTTTGAACGGTGTGACATTTCCATTACGGACTGACCGCTTCCCTGATAATCAAGCATTTCTGCTGCTGCCTTTTTGAGGACCTCTTCGGGAAGCATTGAGGGACCTGCTGAAAAGTTATATACTCTTGCCATTGTAATCTCCTCCGTTTGTTAAAATTTTATCAATGAATTACAAATGTACATTATAGATTATATCAAATCATAAAAAAAAGTGCAACATTATTTCTTTCAAAATCTAAACACAAATATTAAAAAATTATGTATCATTTAACAAAAAAAATCAAGCACCGTAAGGCACTTGACAGATAAACAATAATTTAGCGAAGCAAAAATCAAATGGTATGCACCGTAGGGAGCGTCGCCCTCGTCGCTCCGAATAATCAAAATCTGCGATTTTGATTATTGCAATCGAACACGCACAATATTAATGCTTTTGAATTGATGAAAATGGTACATTTTCATCAATCGGAGCGACGAGGGCGTCGCTCCCTACATGGCATATCATTTAATTTCTGCTACGCTAAATTATTGTTTATCTATAAAGTACTTACAAAACGATATAACATATCTTTGAAACGCAATTTCTATATATAAACAAACCGCCGAGGATTTCTCCCCGGCAGTCTGAATGAAAAAAACTTTAAAGAAAAATTATCTTACCAATGAGCGATTCCGCAATCGCAATACTGCTGAATGCCGAATATTTTTTGAATGAAGTTAATTATCTTCCAGATGAACTGTACAAACGCATTGTTGCTGTGGCAAATGTGGTCACAGTCTGTGTCTGTGGGTTCGTCGGGTGTGTCAGGTTCATCGGGTGTGGGGTCAACGGGTTTCTCAAATTCGTAGCCGCAACCGTTGTCACAGATGTAGTCGCCGTCTTCGTCAGCGTGGCTGAGAGCAGGGATTTCTTTTTCGTCAGTTGCATCGCAACCGTTGTCGCAAGTTGCTTCTTCCTTGCCTGCAACACCGCACTTTGCTGCTTCAATTTCAATATAATCTGTGAAGCTGTGATCGAGTGCTGAATCTTCAACTTCTCTTGTATCGGTTTCACCGCAAACGCAAGTTCCTGTTTCTTTTGCATTTGCTTCGCAATTTGCTGCTTCCGTTATTTCATAATTTGTGAAGCTGTGTCCGAGAGCTTCAATTTTTTCGCCAATAATAATATCTTCAT
Source organism: uncultured Eubacteriales bacterium (assembly GCA_964495345.1). Classification (GTDB taxonomy): domain Bacteria; phylum Bacillota; class Clostridia; order Oscillospirales; family Acutalibacteraceae; genus UBA1081. The sequence continues at coordinate 130 of CAZBVV010000147.1, read as the reverse complement.
TACATTCGGAGCAGTACCAGCCTGCTGTATATCCGTCTGCAGTACAGGTGGCAGCAATTGCATCTTGTGTTTTTGTGCAGTAGTGTCTTTCGGCACCGGTCAGGTAAGTGTTATTTGAACCAATAGTAAT
>CAZBVV010000146.1:0-3555 GCA_964495345.1 uncultured Eubacteriales bacterium | reverse complement strand
TAAAATGTGTGAACTTATTTCTGTTATTGAAGCACCCGTTTTTGTTGCAAGATATGCTCTTAATTCACCAAAAGGTGTAGCAGATGCAAAGAAAGGTATCAAAAAAGCTTTTGAGCTTCAGCTTGCAGGCAAAGGCTTCACTTTCATTGAGCTTCTTACGAATTGTCCCACAAACTGGGGTATGAGTCCTGTTGATACTCTTGAATACATGAACACAAACACCATTCCTTATTTCAAACCCGGTGTTTACAAAGATAAGGAGGGTGACAAATAATGAAACAGTCATTTGTATTTTCAGGTTCAGGCGGTCAGGGTATTATGAGTGCCGGTATCACTATTGCTCACACAGCTATTGATATGGGTAAACATTCCACTTTCCTGCCCGAATACGGTCCGGAACAAAGAGGCGGCAGTGCAAAATGTACGGTAATCATCAGTGACGGCGAAATCGTTTCTCCGTTGCCTAAAAAATGCGATAATCTTATTGCTATGAATGAACAGGCTTACGGCAAGTTTATTGATGATGTTAAGGAAGGCGGAACGGTTGTAATAAACTCAAGCCGCATAAAAACCATTGACAGACAGGATGTTAAAAACATTTGTGTTCCTGTTGATGATGTTGCACTTGAGCTTGGTAATGTAAAAGTTGCAAACACAGTTATCATAGGTGTTCTTATCGGTGCAACAGGTATTGTAAGCAAAGAAGCTGCAGTTGCTTCTCTTGCAGAAAAGTTTAAAGAAAAAAGTCCCCAGATTATGGAACTTAACATTGCGGCTCTTGAAAAGGGTATAGCTCTTGGCGAAGCTGCCGTTAAATAAAATTTGTTTATTATTAATACAATAATATAAAAATTCAGAAAAGGAGACCAATAAAATGGCAAAATATTCTTTTGACACAAAATTCAGCGTACTTATGAAGGATCCGGAGGTTATGAAAATCGTTGACGATCTTTGCCCCGATCTTCTTAACCATCCCATGAAAAACATGGCTGTTACAATGGGCTTCACACCCAATATGGCTATGGTTGTTTTAAGCAAGATGTACTCAAAGGAAACAATCGAAGAGTTCAAAAAGAGATTAGCAACAATCGAATAATTAAAACAAACGCAAAAATCGGATGCCTTTTCGGGCATCCGATAATTTTTGTTTTATTTATTGTCACGGTAATCATACTTATCTTCATATCCGCATTTTTCACAGCGATATTTAACCTTATAAAAGCCAAATCCATGTATCCTGATGATGCTGATTCTGATATTCTTACCGATTGGAATGCCCGTAATGAAAGGATTTACAACCTCTTTCCAATCATCCTTATCTTTACAGGCAGGACAACATTCGGGAATCATTGTTATTAACCGAAGTATCTTTTAAGAAAGCCCTCAAGCGCTCTACCGTGTCTTGCTTCGTCTCGTGCCATTTCGTGCACTGTATCGTGGATAGCATCAAGGCCGTTCTTCTTTGCACAAGCTGCGAGGTCGAATTTACCCTGTGTTGCACCGTATTCGCAATCAACACGCCATGCAAGGTTATCCTTTGTTGTAGCTTTCATTTTAGGCTCTAATGTTTCACCAAGAAGCTCTGCAAATTTTGCTGCATGCTCTGCCTCTTCGTAAGCTGCCTTTTCCCAGTAAAGACCGATTTCGGGATAGCCCTCACGGTGAGCAATACGAGCCATGCAAAGATACATACCTACCTCTGAACATTCGCCGTTGAAGTTAGCCATCAACTGTTCAAGAATATACTTCTTATCCTCTGCACTGATATCGGGGTTATTTGCAACTGTTTTTTCATACACACCGTATTCATGCTCTGCTGCAAGCTTCATTTCGCCAACCTGTTCGTTGAACTTTTCTGCGGGAACTTTGCAAACGGGGCACTTTTCGGGTGCTGAATCTCCCTCATGAACATAACCGCATACTGAACAAACCCATTTTTTCATTTTTAATTACCTCCAAAGTAAATTTTATTAATTTATATGAACACCTTTAGGTGTTACTGACTCATTTTAACAACACAATCACAGCAAGTACCGTGAAAAACAAGGGTATGAAAATCTATTATTCCGCCAAAATGGCTTTGAGCAACGCCGTCAAGTGCTTTATCATGCATAATAAAATCAAAATCATCAATTCTGCCGCACTTATCACAAACAAAGTGAGAATGTTTTTCGATGTTACCGTCAAACCTCTCCTTGCCGCCCCAGAATGCCACACTCTGCACCTCGCCGTTTTCTTTCATTTCACCCAGATTCCTGTAAACGGTTGCAAGGCTCAAATCCGGAATTTCAGGCTTCAAGGTGGTATATATCCACTCGGCAGTAGGATGAGATTTTGTATTTGCAAGAACTGCACGAATTGCCTCTCTCTTGCGGGAAAACTTCCTTACTTTTTCACTCACTTTATCATCTCCTAAACAATAATGATTGTTGTTATCATTATTATAACCGACACTCTTTCATTTGTCAATAGTTTTTTAGTTTTTTTATAATTTGTTATTAATTGACATTTCAGATTATCTGTGCTACATTGAAGCTGATATACATACTATTATATATAATAAGAAAGGAACAAGATTATGAAATTCTGCGATATCAACATAAGAGACCCATTTATTCTCCCGGAAAACGGAAAATACTATATGTACGGAACAAGAGGCGTAGGATGCTGGGCTCATGAAAAGACACCCGGAATGGGTTTTGATGTATACATCAGCACAGACCTTATTAATTGGAGCGAACCAAAGGAAGTTTTCGGGGTATATAATGATTTTTGGGCAACTCACAACTTCTGGGCTCCGGAAGTTCACAAATACAACGGCAAATTCTATATGTTTGCTTCATTTAAAAGTGCAGACAGAAACAGAGGCACACAAATTCTCGTTTCCGACACGCCCGACGGCACATTCAAACCCATTTCCGAATATCCTGTCACACCCGAAGATTGGATGAGCCTTGACGGAACCCTTTATATTGATAATGCCGGCAAGCCTCACATCGTTTTCTGTCACGAGCACAGCCAGATTAAAAACGGTACAGTAAGTGAATTACAGCTCAGTGATGACTTAACAACAGCCGTAAGCGAACCGAGAACACTTTTTGCAGGCTCAGACCCCTGGTGGGCAAGAAAAGAGCACACAAACTGGGTAACAGACGGTCCGTTCCTCTATAGAGGTGAAAGCAGCAAACTATATATGATATGGTCAAGCTTCACTGACAGCGGATATGTTCAGGCTGTAAGCTATTCCGACAACGGTGACATCAGCGGTAATTGGAAACACGATTTGCCATTACTTGCAGAAAAAGACGGCGGACACGGCATGATATTCAAAGGTTTTGACGGTGAATTATATCTTATACTTCACAGACCTAATAACAATCCGATGGAAAGACCTGTTCTTACAAAAATCCGTGAAATTGACGGACATCTGGAAGCAAAACAATAATTTATCGGAATATCAAAGTTAATCGTAGGGAGCGACGCCCTCGTCGCTCCGTGTTCGTAGCACAATGCCGTGAGGCATTTTATATGAAATTTCTGCGAATCAAACAGTGT
>CAZBVV010000145.1:0-3638 GCA_964495345.1 uncultured Eubacteriales bacterium | reverse complement strand
TTATGATGATATAAATGCAAATTACGAGGAGCTGGCACAGGGTACGGCAGGTATGACCGTTACTCCCGTAAGAATTCTGCTTTGTGCTTTACTTATAGCATTAGTTACAATAGTTGAAGTTTTCTTTTACAAAAAGAAGAAAAAAATCTGATAGGAAGTGTTGAATATGCAGACTTGGATTTTTATTACGCTTGTTTCACTTGCAGTAGTAATTGAACTTATCTTCGTGCCGAAATTCCTTGTGGCACAACGTCCCGGCATATGTGTTAAATCATTCTGTTACAAGATGATTTGTGCTACGATGTTTGTTGCAATCGGCTTTTTGTGTTACCGTTATTCGGGTAACACATCTGAATTTGCAAAGCATATGCTCATCGGCTTGTGTCTTGGTTGGGTAGGTGATGTGTTTTTACACATCAAGCCTGCAAAAGAAGTTTTTTTCGGTGTAGGTTTTTGTTTTTTCTTCTCGTCACATATTCTTTACCTTGTTGCATTTTCAAAAGCGACAAATCAGTATTTTCCAGACAACAAGACGGCAACAATAGCAAGTGCAATATTGGTAGCGGCAGCAATTTTCTGCTCATATCTTTACATTAAATTCAAAAAGAAGATAAAACTCAAAAATCCGTTGATAGGTGCATTGTGTTTAGGTTACGGGCTTGTACTTGTGCCGATGATGGTAAATGCTTTTATGTTCTCGGTTCAGTATATTGCGGCGGGCTATCCCAACGCAATCTTCGGCGGAATATGCCTGACCTTGGGCGGAATTGCATTTTATCTTTCCGATTTTTCCATAGCTTTTCTTATGTTCAACAAGGCAGACAATGGCAATATCAGGCTTAAAAATTTTAACATCGGTACATACTTTTTTGCACAGTCAATGCTTGCACTTTCAATACTTTTTATAGGAGGATAAAATTATGAGAGCTGTTATTTCAGTTATAGGTAAGGATGCGGTTGGTATTCTTGCCGCCGTTTCAGCAAAATGCTCAGATTACAACATTAACATCATTGAGGTTACACAGTCCGTTTTGCAGGATATGTTTGTTATGGTTATGATGACGGATATTTCCGCAATCAACGCCGACTTTGCATCGTTTGTTGATGAAATGGACGCTTTGGGCAAAGAAAAAAATCTTTCTGTCAGAGCCATGCACGAAGATATTTTTAACGCAATGCACAACATTTGAGGTGACACCACTTGATTAATCATAACGATATTCTTGAAACAATTACAATGATTCAGGAGGAGAATCTTGATATCCGTACTATCACTATGGGTATTTCTCTTCTTGACTGCTGTCACAGCGACATTGACGTTGTCTGCGACAAAATCTACAACAAAATCACAACTTACGCAAAAGACCTTGTAAAAACAGGTGAACAGATTGAAAAAGAGTTTGGTATTCCCATTATCAACAAAAGAATCTCCGTAACTCCTATTGCTATGATTCTTGCCGCCTGCGAAAACAAGGACGCTGTTAAAATTGCACTTACACTTGAAAAAGCGGCTGTTACCTGCGGAGTAAACTTTATAGGCGGTTTTTCCGCACTTGTGCAAAAAGGTTTTGCTCACGGTGACAGAGAGCTGATTGAAGCAATCCCCGAAGCTCTTGCCGTTACACAGCACGTATGCTCAAGCGTTAATATCGGCTCAACAAAAACAGGTATCAATATGGATGCCGTTAAGCTCATGGGTGAAATCGTTGTAAAAGCGGCACAGCGTACAAAAGACGACAACTGCATAGGTCCTGCAAAGCTTGTTGTATTCTGCAACGCTCCCGAGGATAACCCCTTTATGGCAGGTGCATTCCACGGTGCAGGTGAGCCGGACTGCGTTATCAATGTGGGCGTATCGGGTCCCGGTGTTGTAAGGGCGGCTCTTGCAAAGTCAAAAGGACTTGACCTTACACAGGTTGCAGACCTTATCAAGCGTACAGCATTCAAAATCACAAGAATGGGTCAGTTGGTCGGTACTGAGGCATCAAAAAGGCTTGGTGTACCTTTCGGCATTGTTGACCTGTCACTTGCTCCCACTCCCGCAGTCGGTGATTCAGTTGCATACATACTTGAAGAAATCGGTCTTGACTGTTGCGGATGCCCCGGCACAACAGCAGCACTTGCAATGCTTAACGATGCCGTTAAAAAAGGCGGCGTAATGGCTTCTTCTCACGTAGGCGGACTTTCGGGTGCATTTATCCCCGTTTCGGAAGATGCGGGAATGATTGAAGCCGCAAGAAACGGCTGTCTTAAATTAGAAAAGCTTGAAGCGATGACTGCGGTTTGCTCCGTAGGTCTTGATATGATAGTAATTCCCGGTGATACATCTGCCGCAACAATATCCGCAATTATCGCAGACGAAGCGGCAATAGGTATGGTAAACTCAAAGACAACGGCAGTAAGAGTTATACCCGCAATCGGCAAAGATGTTGGTGACGAGCTTGAATTCGGCGGACTTTTGGGTTCAGGCCCCGTAATGCCCGTAAATACAGCATCACCCGAAAAATTTATAAACCGAGGCGGCAGAATCCCCGCACCGATGCAGAGTTTGAAGAATTAAAACTATTGCAACTTTAAATATTTGTTCATGTAGGGAGCGTCGCCCTCGTCGCTCCGATTGATGAAAATGTACCATTTTCATCAATTCAAAGATTTTGTTGCAGATTCTAAAATGTTTATTTTTTGGTGAGTGTCCAATAAATTATCAAAATCGCAGATTTTGATAATTCGGAGCGACGAGGGCGTCGCTCCCTACAATTATCAATTCAACATTCAGATAAATTAATGTTTAAAGGCGAACCGTGATGGCTCGCCTTTTGTTGTTATATAGTTTTACCAATGAGCCACACCGCAATCACAGTAACGGTTGGACTGAATATTGAAAAGCTTGCTGAAGAACAAAGCAATCTGCCAGAAGAATTTTAAAAATGCATTATTGCTGTGACAGTTATGAGAGCAATCGAGAGCAAAATCATAGCCGCACACATCACAGTAATTATCACCATTTGTATTTGTATGACCTTTTGCGAGGATAAGCTCCTGTGCAGTCAGTTCATCCTTACATACGGAGCATATAATGCAGTCGGTAATACCCTCATTAATGCAATCGGCAGGAGTGCCGCTGATGATTTCTTCCGTATGACCGAGAGCATCAATATAAGAAACTGTATATGTATCACCGCAATAGCAAGTATATGTTGTGTAGCCCTGTTCTGTGCAGTCGGGAGCTGTTATGACTGTCGTATACTTATGAGAATGATTAAGCTCTGCATTGGTGATTATAACATCATAATCAGTTTCGCCGTTTAAATCAAAATCAAAGGTCAGTGTTTCACTCTCTGCAATTTTCTGATCAATGTAAATAAGATTTTCGGGAGCAAGTAAATCTTCCGCATCAGCATCCTTAACAATAAGAATTACATAGCTGTTGCCGAGAATCGCACTTGTAACGGTTTCACTCTGAACAGATGAAGCAGTATACGCTTCAATTTCATCATCAAGTGACAATGCCATAACAGATGCAGTTGCAACTGTATCACTGCAAATAATGTTTGCATTTGTTAAATCGGTGTTGCCTGAACTTATTGATATTGCATTCCATTGTTCCTGAGTGCCGGTGTAGTATACGGTTTCAAGGC
>CAZBVV010000144.1:0-3706 GCA_964495345.1 uncultured Eubacteriales bacterium | reverse complement strand
TTATGATAAATAACGGCGGCTATCATTCAATCAGACAGTCGCAGATGAATTTCTTTGGTGAACCTCTTGTGGGTATCGGTGAACAGAGTAACGATTTGAGCTTCCCCGATATGTCAAAGCTCATTCCCGCATACGGTATACCTTATGTGAGATGTGAACGCAACGAGGATTTGGGTGCAAAGATTGAAGAAACTCTTGCAATTAAGGGCTATGCATTCTGTGAGGTTATAGTTGATGCCGAGCAGAAGTTTGAACCTAAATCGGCAACAAAGAAATTGCCCGACGGTTCACTTGTTTCAGCACCCCTTGAGGATTTAGCTCCGTTCTTACCTAAAGAAGAGCTTGAAAAAATAATGTTTATTCCTCTTTTGGAAAAATAATCGGAGATTTTTATGAAAAGAGCTATTGTTACAGGTGCAACGGGTATGATTGCGTCTGCACTTATAAGAACTTTGGTTGAAAAAGGCGTTGAGGTTTACGCACTTTGCCGTCCCGAAGACAATAAGGATGATGAATTTTTTAAAAGTCCTCTTGTTACAGCCGTTGATGCAGATATTTCTCAGTATGTTTCACTTGCTTCAGAAATCGACAAAAAATGTGATGTGCTTTATCATTTTGCATGGCTTGGTACTTTCGGCGGCTCGAGAAACGACACCTATGTTCAGAATGACAACATAAAATATACTCTTGATGCCGTTAAACTTGCGGCAGATACGGGATGTGAATGTTTTGTAAGTGCAGGTTCACAGGCGGAGTACGGCAGAACAACCGAAAAACTTACTGCCGAAACTCATGCAAATCCCGAAACAGGCTACGGTATTGCAAAATATACCGCAGGAAAGCTGAGCCGTATGTATGCTCAACAGCTTGGTCTTCGTCATTGTTGGGTAAGAATACTCAGCGTTTTCGGTCAGAAAGGCAATCCCAATTCCATAATTATGTCATCTCTTGACAAAATGCTTAAAGGGGAGTATACTTCCTTCACAAAGGGTGAACAACAATGGGATTTTCTCCATTGTGATGATGCAGGTCTTGCTTTTTATCTTATAGGTGAAAAAGGTAAAGATGGTGCAGTTTATCCTCTGGGCAGCGGTGAAACAAGAATGCTTGCCGATTATATAAAATCAATGCGTGACTGTGTTGACCCCAATCTTCCCGTCGGCATCGGTGATTTACCCTATAACGAAGGGCAGGTTATGTACCTTTGTGCAGATATATCAAAGCTTACCGAAGATACGGGGTTTGTGCCCCAACTTACTTTTGAACAGGGCATAATGCGTACAGCCCGATGGATGAAAGGTGATAAGATATGAAAAAAATCAGTATTCTTATTCCGTGCTATAATGAGCTTGAAAATGTAGGACCTATGAGTCAGGCTATTGTGGAAATGATGACAACAAATCTTTCGCAGTACGATTATGAGCTTGTGTTTATAGATAACGATTCAACTGACGGAACAAGGGATGCACTTCGCACAATCTGTGCGGCAAATCCTAAAATCAAAGCTATTTTTAACGCTAAGAACTTCGGTCAGTTCAATTCTCCTTACTATGGAGTGCTTCAGGTAACAGGTGATTGCGTTATTCAGATGTGCTGTGACTTTCAGGACCCTGTTGAGCTTATTCCTCAATACGTAAAAGAGTGGGAAAACGGCTATAAAATCGTTATCGGCATTAAAACAAGCAGTAAAGAAAATCCCGTAATGAGATTCCTTCGCACCTGCTATTATAAAGTCATCAAAAAGATGAGCGATGTTGAGCAGATAGAGCATTTTACAGGTTCGGGACTTTATGACAGGGCATTCATCGAGGTGTTAAGAAAGCTTGAAGATCCCACACCCTTTATGCGTGGAATCGTTGCGGAATTAGGCTTCAAGCGTAAGGAGATTCCTTATGAACAGCCTAAAAGACGTGCAGGAAAGACACATAATAATTTCTATTCCCTTTACGATGCGGCAATGCTCAGCATAACGTCATATACAAAAATCGGACTTCGACTTGCTACTCTTACAGGTGCGGCAATCGGTGTGCTTGCATTTGTACTTGGCGTAGTTTATCTCATTCTTAAACTTATGTATTGGGACAGATTCCCCGCAGGTACAGCTCCCATACTTTTGGGTATGCTTTTCCTCGGTGCTGTACAGCTTTTCTTTATCGGCTTTATGGGTGAGTATATACTTAACATAAATAAACGAGTTATGAAACGACCGCTTGTTGTTGAAGAGGAAAGATTGAATTTTGATATCGATGCAGACGGTAAGCCCATTGAAAAAACACAGGAAGTTAAAGAAACTGCCGATATAACTTAAAACTATAAAAATAGTGTCATTGTCTCGGAATGGATGATGACACATTTTTGTTTAAGAAGTGGAATGTATGAAAAATCAGAACAAAATACTTAAAATGATACTTTCGGCGTTATTTCTTGCACTTGCTTATGTTTTGCCGTTTCTTACGGGGCAGGTGCCTGAAATCGGTTCGAAGCTTTGCCCGATGCATATCCCTGTTCTTTTGTGCGGCTTTATCTGCGGTCCGTATTGGGGGCTTGCGGTAGGCTTTGTTGCCCCCTTATTTCGTTCACTTACGCTGGGTATACCTTTGCTTTTTCCGTCTGCCGTTTGCATGGCTTTTGAGCTTGCCGTATACGGTGCTGTGGCGGGAATTATGCACAAACTGTTACCCCGAAAAAAGCCGTACATATACTGCTCTTTGATTATTGCTATGCTTTCCGGCAGACTTGTATGGGGTTTTGTAATGTTTTTATGTATGGGTGTCGATTCCGGTAGCTTTGGTCTTACCGCATTTTTTGCAGGTGCTTTTACGGATGCAATTCCCGGAATTATTTTGCAACTTGTGCTGATACCTATTGTTGTTATGCTGATTGAAAATTTCAAAAAGTTTGATTTTGAAAGTTAGGAGGCTGTTATGACACGAAATGAGATTTTTACATCAACAGAATATTCACCGTTTCAGCCTTTGTTTGAAAAAATTGACGATTTGCTTTCAAAAGGTGATGTAAGGCTTGCCATTGACGGCGGGAGTGCAAGCGGAAAAACAACACTTGGCAAACTGCTTGATGAATTATATTGTTGCACTCTGTTTCATACGGATGATTTCTTTCTTCGCTCTGAACAGCGGACGGCAGAACGCTTGGCGGAACCGGGCGGTAATGTTGACAGAGAACGCTTTTTGGAAGAAGTGCTGATACCGTTGAGTAGAAATGATGCGATAAATTATCGTAGGTTTGATTGCTCAAGCTTTACGCTTTCTTCTCCGACCGTAGTCATTCCTAAGCAACTTACCGTAATTGAGGGTGCATATTCCATGCATCCGTATTTTGAAAGGTATTATAATCTGTCTGTTTTTCTTGATATTTCACCTGAATTGCAAAGAGAAAGAATACTTAAACGCAACTCTCCTCAATCCGCACAGAACTTTTTTGAAAAGTGGATTCCTTTGGAAAACAGATATTTTGAATCAATGAATATTAAAGACAGATGCGATTTTATAATCCCTGTTTGTATATGATTTGTAAACAAATATTAAATAATGGAACTTCTTAATAAAGCAAGAATTACAGGCACCGAGCCAGATGAAAAGGGCAGAGTGTATTCAACTCAATGGTCCTCAATATATGATTTAACAAATCCGTCACTTACGCTCTGTGCCGACAGAGATTATGACAATGCTTATGTTTATAATGTAGA
>CAZBVV010000143.1:0-3785 GCA_964495345.1 uncultured Eubacteriales bacterium | reverse complement strand
CGGTACAACGGGTATGGGTACATACGCTGACTGCGTAACGGAGTTTGACTACTACCTTGGTGAACTGTTTGATACACTTGAAAATTTAGGCGTTCTTGAAGATACGATTATTATCTTTTCAAGTGATAACGGTCCTGCACTTGAGGGCTCAACAGATACTCTCAGAGGCGGTAAATACCTTGCATACGAAGGCGGACAGAAGGTGCCCTTTATGATTCGTTGGGACAATGCAAACGGAGCTTTGGGTGAAACAGGCACAACAAGAAGTCAGTCAGCAACACTTGTTGATTTGTTCCCAACGCTTATTGACCTGTGCGGTATCACCGTTGAGGGCAAAAAGAATGTTCTTCCCTCAGACAGAGAGATTGACGGCATTTCAATGGCATCACTTCTTAAAAACGATACGGTTATACATACCGAGGAATATCCCATTCTTCACATGAAACGTGAGGATGTAAAGGCAATTCAGTACACAGTTGAAACGGCTGACGTGCTTGAATATTATTCCGATTACGATTATGATGTGCTTACAGCTAACGATTACGTAACCTTTAAATATTTCAAGAGAATACAGAATGATAACTCTGCATTCTTTGATAAATTCCGCAAAAATTGGCTTCATATTCTTACGGACGATGAGGGTGAAAACTACAACCGCACAACAGTTTATCCCGAAATTGCGGATTATTCCAAAGACTTGCTTGACTCTGTTATGGCAGATTTTAAGGATAACAGAAGGGGAATAGTTGAACAATAATTTATCTCACAGCGATAAATTATTGTAGTTAGGAGTGATGAGTTAGGAGTTAAAGAAACATTAAAAACGGTTTAAAAGGCAGAGCCTTTTCCACAACTCCTCACTCCACACTTCTCACTCCTCACTGTTGAATTACTGCCAATATTTCTGTTGCAAAAATATTTAAATTATGTTAAAATTGTAAAAAATTGTTTTAAGGTGAATTTATATGAAAAAAATCCTTTCCGTATTTTTAAGCATTGTACTTGCATTGTCATGCTGTACGCTTATGGCGTTTGGTGCTGATGCTGATGATTCAATGACATTTGCAGTTGCATCCGACCTGCATTATGTTGATGCAAGAACAGAGGAGTTTGATGTTTACACTCCCGACAGCGAGCTGTTCTGGTATGCAAACCGCCGTGCTGCGATGGAAGATGAAAGCGGCTTCATTATTGATGAATTTTTAAGACAGTGTGCAGAAAACGATGATATTGAGTTTGTTCTTCTTTCAGGTGACCTTGTAGACGACGGTAAAGCAGATCAGTCACAGCATCATGCAGTTGCCGCAAAGCTCAAAGCTTTTGAGGAATCAACAGGCAAACCCGTTTACGTTATCAACGGTAATCACGATGCGGCTATTCATGAGAATTGTGCAACAACCTTTGACCAGTTTAAAGAGATTTATTGGGAGTTCGGCTATGATGAAGCTCTCACAGTCCGTGAGTCAGACTGCTCATATGTTGCAGAGCTTAATGATGAATACAGACTTATTGCTCTTGATTCCTGTCACGAAACAGCATCAACTGAAGACGGCATGACAACCGAAAAGGTTGAATGGGTTGTTGAACAGGCTGAAAAAGCAATCGCAGACGGCAAATATCCCATTCTTATGATGCATCACAATCTTCTTGACCATCTTCCCATGCAGAGAATTTTAAGCCGTAACTTTATTGTTAAGTATCATTACACAACGGCAACACTTTTTGCAAATGCCGGTATCAAAATGGTATTCTCCGGTCACGAGCATTGTAGTGACGTAGCCGATTACACAACTCCTTCCGGCAACACAATTTATGATTTTGCAACAACATCTCTTACAATGTATCCTTTGCAGTACAGAGTTGTTACCTGCACTGATGAGGAAATCACATATAAGGCTGAAACCGTTAACAGCATTGATACCGATGCTCTTAATGCGGCAACAAATTATCAGTATACAGATGCTATGCTTGCCGCTATGAACGAGGGTATGAATGAATACGGTCTGGGCTTCCTTAAAACAGGCGTTCAGTACAGACTTGCACTCTCACTTTCAATGGAAAAAATGGGCATCAGCGAAGATGCAATTTACTACAACCTTGTAAAAACTGCCGTCGATATGCTTCTCGGACTTCTTGAAAAGCCTCTCTACGGTGAGGATTCCGTACAGGAGCTTGCAAAGGAATATAATCTTGTAATTCCCGACAGCGATTACGAAAATCTTTGGGATTTGGCTATGACGCTCGTTTCAATGCACTATGCAGGTGAGGAAAACGTGGACCTTTACTCAGCAGAGGTTACAATTCTTCTGCGTTCCGTTGCGATGATTCTTAAAGATGTGCTTGCAGGTGTACAGGATGATGTTATCTTCGGCTGGGCAAACGAGTACCTTGACAAAAACGGCGGCGACGGCATGGTTAAAGAGGTTACAAAGCTCTGTACAGAAACATTCGGCGGTGTAACTGCTGTTGAATACTTGCTTTGTGCAGTCGCATCACCCATTCTTTACGAGTTTGCATTTGACAGCGACGGCGTAAATGATAACAACGGTACAATCGAGGGGTACGGTGTTACTAACGAAAAGAGCTTCTTTGAAAATATCAAAGCATGGATTGACAGCCTTATGGCAAAAATTCAGTTTTACATTGAAATGTTTTTCTCAATCTTTTCAAAGACAAATATAGTATAAAATCATGTGAAGATTTTTATTAAAAATTCAGACTCAATCGGGTATACCGTTTGAGCCTGTTTTTTTTACACATTGAATTAAAATAATTTTTTTCTACAAATATATATTGAAATACAATAATATTTGTGATATATTAAAAGTGAAAGAGAGAAAGGTGATTCCCATGTGGTGTAAATTTATCCATTAGTATAGCATGATATTAAAGAGGTGTTTGATTATGAAAAAAATATTTGTACTGTTTACTGTAATCTGTTTTTCGGTCTGCTGTTTTTCGGTGACATCTCAGGCGGCACATTATTCCGGCACTCACACTCAGGCAACAGTTAACGGTAATGAGCACAGCTTTGTGGAGAATGAATATTTTTCTGCAAATTACGACAGCCTTTTTGAATCGGGATATGATTATGCTTCGTTTTTTGCTCAGTGCAATAGTTCTCAAAGTGCGTATGTTTATCCGCTTATTGATTTTTCTGCCGCAGAACGGGATGATTTTGAAGGCTACTACATTATGATACTCTTTGATGAATCGCAAAAAAATGATAATATGAGTTATGCCGATTTCAATACAATGATGCTCAATGGCATTAAGGATCTGATTGCAGATGTGGTTTATATCGGCAATACAACACCGTTTGTTGTAGCGGTAAGTGATCTGTCAGAGGATAAATTTGACAAGCTGATTAACACGGATATTGTTGCAGGAGTGTTTGATGCTTTTTGCTTCAGTCCCAACACTTCTGTTCATAACGATTCTGTATTCAGTCCGTCTTTGCTTGCACCTACTGCTGCCGATGCAAGGCGTGTACTCAGAGTTGCCGCCGGCATTGAAACCGTAGAGCAGTATGCAAAAGCTTTTTACTGTTATTATGATTTTAACCTTGATAACCGTATTACCGCCGCTGATGCAAGACTTGTTCTGCGTGCATCGGCACAGCTTGATGAACCAAATGAGTTTGTCGGTGAATATTCCGATGTTTGGTTACACGATATAGCCTAAGACAAATATAATCTGATATTAAGCATCCCTTGGGATGCTTTTTTTGACTTTATAGGAAATTCCTCAAAAAAGTGAAGCAAAAAAAAGCCAGCAGAAAATGC
>CAZBVV010000142.1:0-3901 GCA_964495345.1 uncultured Eubacteriales bacterium | reverse complement strand
TTTTGATGATTCGGAGCGACGAGGGCGTCGCTCCCTACGATTATCACTTTGACATACCGCTAAATTATTGTTTTATCTTTTCTGCAAATTTCTTTCCCAATTCACGCATTTCAAGAACAAGGTCGCCCTTAGGTTCAAAATAGCAGCCACGCTTTGAAAGAGCTTTGTATTCAACCTCACGCAGACCCATTACAACAAGACCGCCTACAAATCCGCTTATAAGGATTATAAAGAATAAGGGCAGACGGCAGGTAAGGAAATCGCCTGAACGCAAGGGGAGTGTGAAGCTCATAAAAATTTCACCCTGTTCAAAAAGCTCGGCGTAAGTGTAATCAACTGCACCGTATGAATAGTTGCCCGTTGCGTATTTGGGCAGAGAGCCGTCTGTGTAAGCCGTATTCACAATGCCGAAAAGTGCTGTTACCACACCGCCGAATGCAGAACCTACCATAAGACCGGGAATCATTGTGAACGGACTTCTCATGGCAAGAGGCATAGAGGGTGCGACAGTGAGCTTGATGCTTTCAAAAAATGCGTTGATAGGTCCTGTTGTGGCAAAGTTAAAATCATCTGTATCTGTTTTTCCGCCTTTTTTGAATATCTTACAGCAAAGCATACCGAAGAATGCAGTCCAGCCGACGGTTATAAAGCAAACGGAGTAAATGGTGATAAGCTGTGCGTTACCTGTTGTAAGATAGGCTGTTGTTGCAACGGAGAATGCCGCAAGGGAAACAGGTCCGATAAGGTCAAAGCCCACCATAATGCCCATAAGAAGTGCCGCAACGATAACGTTACTTTCCGAAAGTGTTGTAAGCACGCCTTTTAAGCCCTCTGAAATTGCGGCAAAAGGCACTTCAATACCGTATTTGATAAGAATGAATGTGAGAGCACAGCAAGCTACGGGAATAATAAGCACAAGTACGATAAGGTCTACACCCTCTGCAATTTCAATTCCTTTGAGGGTGTCGGGAATGAGTTTGATTTTCTTTCTCAATTTATCAAGAAGACTGTCAATGCCTCTGCCTATGGGATTTTTAGCCTGAGTCCAGCCTGCGTAGAGCAGTTTTATAAGTAATGACAACAATACAGCCATTATAAGATATCCCATGTAGCCGATTGATGTGGCATCTGCATAGTTTGCGGGTGTTGCGTAGAAGAATTTATACATATTTTCCGCACTCAGCGACGCACTTGTAAAGTGGCAGAAATACACGGAAAGTGCAAGCGACGGAGCAAGAGCCGGCAGGCCTGCAATAAGGTATGACAGCACCATAACAAGAGCAACAAAGAAGAAATCTGTTGCCCAGAACAGAATGAACCACAGCGTAGGCTCGTTTTCAGCACCTGTTGCTCCGAGTATATGATACGCACCGAAAATGTTCTGAATTACAAAGAAAAATCCTGCACCCAAAGCTCCGAAAAGCTGAACGATAAACATAATTGCCGTGGCACGGTAGATTTTTTCTTTAGTGTCGAGATAAAGCTTTTTTACCATTTAAATTTTCCTTTCACAACAAAGACCGCTTTCTGTGTACGCATAAAGGGTAACATTTCGGGTCTTGTTTCCTTTTTTTATGTAAACTATGGATTTGCCGCCATAGGTTGAACGGTATTTTTCGGTATAACAGGTAAGGTCGTCGGGTTTGCCGTTTTCAATGCCCAGAATATCACCGTCGCCTTTAAGCTGGTAATAGATTATTTCATCTTCACAGGAAATATTATTGTTTTTATCAAGAAGGCTAACCTCAACCTGTACAATATCCGAATCATTTTCGTATAAATCAAAAAAGATTAATTCCGCTTTCCCTGTGGTGGTAAGTGAATCTTGTGCACCGTCAACTTTTGCGGTAAGAGTACCCGGTTCAAAGGGTATTTCCCATGTAATTCGGCAAGCATCATCATCGGTCAATGTCTTTTTGCCTAAAGATTTGCCGTTTAAGAACAACTCAGCCTCTTTTGCATTAGTGTAACAGCTTACCTGTACCGTTTCACCATTTTTGGCAGAGTAAATAAAGCCGTCTGTCCATGTGTTTGTGTCCTCTTGTTTGCCTTTTGATACGGCAATTTTAACAAAGGGAATATCTGTCCACAATGCTTTTCTTCGATAGAACAGCGGTTTTTCGTTGCCGCAAAGGTCAAGCATACCAGCCTGTGAGATTCTTAAGGGCCAGCCTTTACATTCACCTAAAAAGTCTATACCTGTCCAAAGGAATTGACCGCATATGTATTCATTATCCCTCACGGCGTACCAGGCTTTCGGGTCGTGTCCGTTTTCGCTGCCGAAAATTACACGGTCGGGGAATCGTTTGTGGTCTTCTTCATAAAATCCCTCACGGTAGTTGTAGCCTGAAACATCAAGCACATCTGCAAAGCCTGTTCGTGTGGATAATTCGGGGAATGACATGGCAGAAAGAACAGGTCGGGTGGTATCAATACCGTGTACAATATCAACCAATTCTTTTGCAATAGTCGTAAGCCTGCCCGCATCGGGCTTTTTGTTGTCGTAACGGCGTTCCTGTGCAGGCTTGCCGTTGTCGTTGTTGCCTAAAACCTCATCAAAAAGAGGTGTAACATATGGGTCGTTGGGATAATCAATTTCATTACCGATTGACCATAGAATTACGCAGGGGTGATTTCTGTCACGAAGCACCATAGACTCCAAATCGGCTTTGTGCCACATTGGAAAATCCTCTGCATAGCCGAAACGCTTGGGCGGATACACATTGTGACCTTGCCACCACTTGTTTTTTGCACCCTCCCATTCGTCAAAGGCTTCATCCATAACGAGAAAACCTAATCTGTCGCAAAGGTCAAGCAAATCGGATGAGGGGGGATTGTGGGCGGTGCGGATAGCGTTACAACCTGCATCTTTGAATTTTTTGAGCCTGCGTTCCCATACGGCGGTGGGCACAGCCGCACCCAAAGCACCTGCATCATGATGAATGCACACACCCTTGAGCTTCATATTGATGCCGTTGAGGAAAAATCCTTTGTCTGCATCAAATTCTATAGTGCGAACACCTAACGGAATGGTGATAACATCCGTCATTTTTCCGTTTTTGAACGAGTGGCAGATAAGTGTGTAAAGATACGGTGAATCGGGTGACCACAGCTTTGCATCGGGAATTACAATCTTTGCATTACCGTCTTTTCCCTCGGCTGATGCAACCCAATTTCCGTCAGCGTCCTCTATAATAAACTCCGTTTCGTCGCAATCTATGGTTTTGTATTTAATATCAATTTCACCGTTGCCCGAATCAATGCTTTTTGTTGAGGCAAAGACTCCGTCTTTTTCAAAACAGCTCATTTCGGTGATTTCAAGTGTTACGTCTCTGTAAATCCCACTGCCTGTAAACCATCGGGAATCAGCCGTTTGCTCATGCTCCACACGCACGCTTATGACATTTTCACCGGATTTTACAAATTCGCTTATATCAAAAGAAAACGTGGAATAGCCGTAAGCTCTGCCGCCAAGATAATTGCTGTTTATCCATACTCTTGAATGTTTGTATACGCCGCCGAATGTAATACGCACACGCTTACCTTTTATGTCGTGGGGAAGAACAAAGTGCTTTCTGTACCATGCAGTACCGCCGGGAAGATAACCTGTACCGCTTGAATTTGATTTATCAAAAGGGTGTTCAACTGACCAATCGTGGGGGAGAGTGACATTTTTCCATGCTCTGTCGTCGTAACCCATGTAATCGGCATCAGGCACATCACCCAAGTGGAATTTCCAGTCGTTGTTAATGGTTGTAAAAGAGCCCATAGCAAACCTCAATAATTTATATTTCTAATTTAGTATATATGTAAGGAGAATTTTTGTCAATATTATATGAAAAAATTAACAAATTTTATCCGACTTTGTAACAAAAAACGACAAGGATTTGTTCCTTGCCGT
>CAZBVV010000141.1:0-3992 GCA_964495345.1 uncultured Eubacteriales bacterium | reverse complement strand
CTATCTTATTGTTCAGCATATGGAGCCTGACCATTCAGCAAATATCGTTAATTTTATCAATACCTATCCCGATGCTAAGATTGTGGCTTCAGCAAAGGCTTTTCCTATGATGAAAAACTTTTTCGGCACGGATTTTAAAGATAAACAGGTAGTAGTAGGCGAGGGCGATACCCTGTCTCTCGGCAAGCACACTCTTACATTCGTAACTGCTCCCATGGTGCATTGGCCTGAGGTAATCGTAACTTATGACAGCACGGACAAAGTTCTTTTCTCGGCTGACGGCTTCGGTAAGTTCGGAGCTTTGGATGCAGACGAGGATTGGGCTTGCGAAGCCAGACGCTACTATATCGGAATCGTAGGTAAATACGGTGCACAGGTTCAGGCTCTTCTTAAAAAGGCGGCAAATCTTGACATTGAAATAATTTGTCCGCTTCACGGTCCCGTTCTCAATGAAAATCTCGGATATTATATTAATCTCTACGATATATGGTCAAGTTACAGACCTGAAGAAGATGGCGTAGTTATTGCATATACTTCAATATACGGTAATACTAAAAAAGCAGCTATGCTTCTTGCCGAGCAGTTGAAGGCAAAGGGATGCCCCAAGGTGGTTGTTAATGACCTTGCACGTTGTGATATGGCGGAAGCCGTGGAGGATGCCTTCCGTTACAGCAAAATCGTTTTTGCAACAACAACCTATAACGGAGATATTTTTCCCAAAATGCACACATTTATTGATGCGTTGACCGAAAGGAATTTCCAAAACAGAACGGTTGCATTTATAGAAAACGGAAGCTGGGGGCCTGTTGCCGCAAGAAAAATGAAAGATATGCTTGAAAAGAGTAAAGCACTTACCTTTGCAGACACAACAGTTAAAATAATATCGGCTCTCAGTGAGGAAAGCACAGCACAGATAAACGCACTTGCACAGGAACTGACTGAAAGGAGTTAAATTGAGATGAAATATGTATGTGATGTATGCGGATGGGTGTATGACGAAGCCGCAGGCGATCCTGCTAACGGAATCAAACCCGGCACAAAATTTGAGGAACTTGGTGAAGATTTTGTATGTCCTCTTTGCGGTGTAGGTAAAGAAGATTTTAGTAAAAAATAAAATTTGGCTGTATCAAAACAAACCGTTTGTGATACAGCCTTTTTTCTTAGTTATTGTTGTTTTTTTTGCGATGCTGATAATCAGCGTCGATTTTCTCGCTCCAATCAGCACGCAGGGGAGCGTTTGCACGAACATTACATACCGCTTCGGCAACTGATTCATAAAGAATATGAGTGCCCTGTTTGTCGGCATTGTAATTTACGGCTCTGTCACTGCTTATACCGTAACGGGCGGCTGTTTCAACTGCATCAATGTTAGCACCGATAAAAAGAAATTCCCAGCCGTACTTTTTCTTTTGATTTTCAATCATATTTTTGACCTGCTCACTTGTGTAACGGTGGCTTGAATTTTCCATGCCGTCGGTTGTGATAATAAACATTGTGTGCTCGGGTACATCTTCGGCACGGGCGTATTTGTGAATGTTACCTATGTGGTGAATTGCACCGCCGATAGCATCAATAAGAGCTGTACTGCCTCTTACCGTGTAATCTGAGTCGGTCATGGGATTGATGTCGTCAAGCTTTACCCTGTCGTGCAGAACTTCGCTTACATGGTCAAAAAGAACAGTTGAAACATAGCATATTCCGTCCTGTTTTTTCTGCTTTTCAATCATGGAGTTGAAACCGCCGATAGTGTCCTGTTCAAGCCCTGACATTGAGCCGCTTCTGTCAAGAATAAATACAAGTTCAGTAATGTTGTTTTTCATAATAAAAAACCTCTCTTTCATTTGATGACTTGATTGTACATCAAAATAAGAAAGGTATGGTCGCTTCGCATGCGACAAATTATTTATTCAGTTTTTCTGTCCATTCTGACTCTTTAAATCCAATAATCACAAAATTATCACCGATTAAAAGCGGTCTTTTTACTAACATACCGTCGGTTGCAAGGAGAGAAAGCATTTCATCTTCTGTCATTGAGGACAGTTTGTTTTTAAGGTCAAGGGATTTATAGATAAGTCCGCTTGTGTTAAAGAACTTTTTAAGCGGCAACCCGCTTTTATTATACCATTCGGTCAATTCATCAACAGTCGGATTGTTGAGTTTTATATCTCTTAACTCATATTCAATATTGTTATCATCCAGCCACTTTTTCGCTCTCTGACAGGTTGTGCATTTTGGGTAACATATAAATTTAAGCATTAAATTTTACACTCCCAACAGTTTCTGGTCAAAGGCAAACAGCACTTCGTTAATTTCAAAGATGTTGTAATTGCCGTGTTCAATAAAATATTTAATAATAATGTCAAATTTGTTGCTGTGGGAGAGGGCAAAGCCGGCTTTTTTTAGCATATCTTCTGTTTCCGCAAGTGAGAGCTCAAGGGAGATTGCAAATGCAATAGCCGTTGTTTTGCTCGGTTTGTAATTGATATCACCACGGATTTTTGAGAATAATTTGCGGTCAATGTTTGCCTTTTTATAACACTCTGCATCGCTTATACCTTTTTCGTCTATTTTGCGAAGAAGCATCTGTGAAAAGCTTTCATCAAGTTTATTGAGCATTATATTGATGTCCTCAACGGTGATACAATCATAATCGGATGATGAAGCAACATAGGGCATTGATGCCTGTATACGTCTGCTTTCACAACGATAATCCGTATGTGCATCAACATAGTTGTCATCTATATATTCGGCAACATCAGCAAACAGCTTCTCGCTGATTTTGTAAGCCGTTTTATCAAAAATAACAATGTAGACAAGCATATCGTTTTTAAGCAGAAAATCGCTGATAATATCAATGGCAACTCTTAACGCTTTATCTTTGGGATAACCGTAAACACCCGATGAAATGAGAGGAAATGCAACGGTTTCGCAATTATGTTCTTTTGCCAAAGCCAAAGATTCACGGTAACAGGATTCAAGCAAAGCCTTTTCACCGTGATTGCCGTCGTTGTAAACAGGACCTACTGTGTGAATAACGTATTTTGCAGGAAGATTGTAGCCGTTTGTAATTTTTGCTTTGCCGGTTTTGCAACCGCCCAGAGTTTTACATTCTTCAAGCAACATAGGACCTGCAGCACGGTGAATACATCCGTCAACACCTCCACCGCCCATAAGCGACTCATTAGCCGCATTAACAATGGCATCAACAGCCATTTTGGTTATATCATTACGTACAATTTCTAAAGGCATATCATTCACCACTCAAATTTAGTAAGTTAATTATATTACAATCCGGTAAAAAAATCAATGTTTGGAATTTGACAGAAAGTCAGTTTTGTTTTTTTCGCTTCAGCAAATGAGCAGATTATAAAAAAGCCTTGGGCTGTTGACGGCAGTAATTTTTCCGAAAGAATATGGAAGGACAGAAATTCTCTTGTTTCGGAGCTTGATACTCAACTTAAAAGAAATATTGCTTTGGGAAAAGGTCCCGATGATGCGGCAATGGCTATTGCAAAGAGGTTTGAAACATCAAAAAGTAATGCGTACCGTCTTGTTATGACCGAATCTGCGGCAATAGCTGCAAGAGCAACAGAAGATTGCTATACGGAACTTGGTGTTGAGGAATTTGAAGTTCTTGAAACTTTAGATCATCATACATGCACTGTATGTGGTGAAATGGACGGTAAGCACTTTCCTCAAAGTCAATATGAGATAGGAGTTACAGTACCGCCGTTTCATCCGAGATGCAGAGGTACGACAGTCCCTTACTTTTCCGATATGGAAGAATACGGAGAACGTTTTGCAAGAGACCTTGAGGGCAACACATTTTATGTTTCTGCAGATACAACCTATGAACAATGGAAACAGATGCAAGATGATAAGTACGGTACAGGTTCTGTTGACAAAGCACGACAAATGGCGTATAATAAGAGTGCCGATTTGAGGCAGTATGAACAGTATAAACAGGTTCTCGGTAACAATGCACCGAAATC
>CAZBVV010000140.1:0-4006 GCA_964495345.1 uncultured Eubacteriales bacterium | reverse complement strand
AGGGTCCCATAGGTGAAACAGGTCCTGTCGGTCCGCAAGGTCCTGCAGGTGAAACCGGTCCTGTCGGTCCGCAAGGTCCTATAGGCGAAACCGGTCCTATCGGTCCGCAAGGTCCTATAGGTGAAACAGGTCCTATCGGTCCTCAGGGTCCTGTAGGTGAAACCGGTCCTGTCGGTCCGCAAGGTCCTATAGGCGAAACCGGTCCTGTTGGTCCTCAGGGTCCTGCAGGAGGAGTGCTTAACTACGCTGATTTCTATGCGCTGATGCCACCCGATAATGCGGCTACAGTAGCCCCCGGAACAGATGTTAGTTTCCCGCAAGACGGACCTAACAGCGGTGCTGATATTTCCAGAACCGGACCGGATTCATTTAATTTGGCACAGATCGGAACCTATCAGATACTGTTTGAGGTAAGTGTAGACGAGGCAGGTCAATTGATATTGACTTTAAACGGAGCTGATTTGGAATACACTGTTGTCGGCAGAGCCACAGGTGCCTCACAAATTGTAGGTATGGCTATTGTGACAACTACTGTCATTAACTCTATTTTGACCGTTAGAAACCCTGCCGGAAACTCAACCGCACTTACCGTCACACCTCTTGCCGGTGGAACACGACCTGTTTCCGCACATCTCGTTATTACGCAGATTGGATAATTTTTTGCAGATAACTTAATTAAAGGTGAAGGCACATATCAATTCCTGACATGTGCCTTTGCTGTAGTTGAACAGAATAATTATAAGAGAGGTGTTTTTATGACAAAAGGAATTGACGTCTCCGTACACCAAGGAGATATTGACTGGAAAAAGGTTAAATCTGACTCTATAGATTTTGCTATACTTCGTGCCGGTTATGGAAGTGAATCCTCTCAAAAAGATGCTCAATTTGAGAAAAACTATGCAGATTGCAAGGCTAATGACATCTCCGTAGGAGCTTATTGGTACAGTTCTTCACTATCTGTTGATGAAGCAAAAAAGGAAGCTGAAGCTTGTCTTAAATCCATAGATAACAAAGTGTTCGAGTATCCGATATATTTTGATATTGAAAACAAAATTCAGCTTTCTTTATCGGAAGATATGTTGCAAAAAATTACAACTGCTTTCTGCATGGAACTTGAGGCTGCCGGTTACTGGGTTGGTATATACAGCTATAAATCATTTCTTGAAGCAAACTTTACTCCGGAAATTCTGAAGCGTTATGCACTATGGGTCGCCCATACAGGTGTGACGCAGACCAATTTTAAATATCAGTATGGTATATGGCAGTACAGTCACACCGGAAAAATAGACGGTATCAGCACAAATGTAGATTTAAACTATGGATATATAGACTATCCGAAGTTAATAAAATCAGCAGGGTTAAACGGATTTAGCAAGAATGATAATGAGCAGCTAATTACGCATAGGGTTGTTAAGAACGACTCACTTTGGGCTATTGCTGAAAAATATCTTGGCAACGGAAACAGATATAAGGAAATCAAAACGCTTAATAATCTTAAATCAGACACAATTTTCCCCGGGCAGATTCTTAAAATACCGAAAAAATAATCAGTGAGATTTGTTTTTAATCCTGCTCTTTTAAATTTGGGATAAAAAGTAGTCATTGGAATTAATAAAAAAACATCAAAACTTTGCTGACGCACATAAGTCAGTAAATTCAAAATACTAACTTATGGGCGTTGTAAGGCGGAAATCAGGGAGAGTTTTCGGCTTCTCGCTTTTTTTCTTTTATATCCATACATTCGCCTAACCTCTTGTAATAAGGTAAATAAAACTACCAAATAACGAGCAAGCTTTGCAAAGAAGAAAATGATTGTGAATTGCCTGATTAAACGGATTGAGGTTTTCAGAGGATATAAGCTAAAAGTGGAGTTTTATATTGACATTGAGCAGTTTATGGTGGGGATTGATAAAGTGGCGTAAAAAAGTAATAGCAGAGAGCAAATCACTCTCTGCCAAATTTTCATTTTAGGACTATATATGTTGTAGGTAAAATACTATTGCCGTTATATGGAAACAAAACCTTATTTTCTGCAAGAGTACCAACAGGCACAGAAATTGCATCCTCAAAAATTCTGAAGTATGCCATCTGATATGCCTGTGATTTCAAATGAACAGGTATATAATTCTTAATTATCTTTGTTGCCTCATTCATTATTACATTAGCGTTTTGCTCAACAATTTCAACTTCAGAATTGAACTGACTCATAAATTGTTCGAATTCCTCTTTTGTGAACACTGGAACATTGACCATGAGTTTACCATTCTCATTTAAAACATAACCTTTTTTAACAAGTTCGGCAACGATAACCTTTTCAAATTCATTATCAAAATCGTTTTTGCCTTTTGCGATATCGATAAATACATTTGTCAAACTTTTTGAGGAGTAAAAACTGTGATGCACCATATCACCGTTAACGCTAAAATCAAAAAACTGCACTCTGTCACCATTTTCGTTTTCTGTATTTGATACACCAAATTCAAAACCTTTGTTTCTCATCGAATCTACTGATTTTTCAACTGCCCAAACAATACAGTTTTCACCAAATCTGTTTTCGGGAAGTTCTATATTGACTTTGGACTGTAAGTTTTCAAAAATCGCTTTGTAAAGGATACAACATACAGTAAGCCATGCTTCAGAATTTGAGAGATTTCCGTTTGTTATAATTTCAGAAAGCAAATCCGCAATATTGTTTCGTAACACCCGTGTCTTGTTGGTAACCTCAATAGCACATTCAGCAGTAAAAATTACAATATTGGTGTAATATTTTCTGCCAACAAGTCCGAGTGCCTCACACTCTACCAACTGCTTGAGAATGTCCTCAATATACGGCAATGCAATACCTAACTCAAGACTTATTTCCTCTGCTGTAAGTTTATCATTGTAGCACGCATAAAGAATGTTCTGACTGATTTTGTTTTCATAAACAGCATTATAAGTGTTTTTTCCGTTGCCCCAATAAAGGATTGATAATTCTTTGGGATTATAACTCTGTTGCCCGTAATTTCGTTCCATATTTATACCTTCTTTCAAAATTTGTCTTGATTTAAAAAGCAAGTATTTAACTATGCTTTCATTGGTTGAGAGATGCTTGGATATCTCCGAACAAGATTTGTTTTCAATGTAATACAAAATAGTAGCTTTACGATATTTTTCAGCAAGTAATGTCAGCTCGCGTCGCAATAGATATAATTCAGAATTATCATCAAAAGCTTCTGCGACATCAATCAGATTATCAGTTAATTCGCACTCTTTATTTTTTGATTTATTCTTACACCATTGTTTATACACATTACCTGCAATCGCCCACATAAAGCCATAAAAAGCATCTGTATTGCGGATATTTTTAGCAGATTTATAAATCTCTAATATAATATCCTGTGCTAAATCTTCTGCATCGAAATGGTTTGAAGTTCGAGCAATGCAATATGATAATATAGTTTTTGCAATATCTGCTATTTTTTTATCAAGTTCGTATTTTTCCATTTTTGCACCTCCTTTGATTTTTGATTCACCGGTGATTTCACTTATATAGTGGAACAAAATTGCTTTTGGTTAAAGTTTAGCGAAAAATTTTTAACTCTGAAAAATTATATCATAAATATTGAAAAAACAAAATATAGAACAATATTTAGAAAAGAAAAAATCCGCAATCATAACGATTACGGATTTTTCTTGGTGGAGATAAGCGGGATCGAACCGATGACCTCTTGAATGCCATTCAAGCGCTCTCCCAATACAAGCAAAACGCACCCCACAGGCTTTTCAGTGCAAAAATTCAATCTGTAGGGTGCCCCTTTCGTAAGGAAGCTTTTTTATTCGCCTACGGGCTTGTTGGTAAGAGTTGTTATAATCAGCTTGCCCATTTTTACTCTGCACTGACGGGTTTCAGTGTCACCGAAGCACATAACCTTATCAGCGCCCGTACATTTTTCCCAAAGAGCAGAGTCCTCGCCGTTGGGGTTTCCTTTTCTGACAAAATTGCAAAGATAGGTGGTCATTTCAT
>CAZBVV010000139.1:0-4032 GCA_964495345.1 uncultured Eubacteriales bacterium | reverse complement strand
CACTGCCGAATAGTTCTTGAAACAAAAACAATAGACGGATTGAGAACGTCAGTTGATTGGCTAAATAAAAATTAATTATAAGTACAAAATATGAATAATTATATCATTGAACAACTAAAACTTGAGGAATATCACAAATGTTCAAACATCTGGAATATGACAACTCAACCCCTTACTGAAAAATGGAGAGAAGAAATTGCATCAGGCAACCGTCTTGTTTATATATATAAAGTCAAGGGGGAATTTATCGGTGAGGGTGCTTTGGTGTTTGATGCAAGTGACCCTGATTACACTATACCAAACAAAAGGATTTATGTATCGAGGATGATTGTTAAAAAGGAATGTCGTGGTCGTGGTATCGGTAGCGAAATTTTGCAATTTCTTATTAATAAAGCAAAAGAAATGGACTATCATGAAATTACTCTCGGTGTTGATAAAGACAATACAACTGCTCTGCACTTGTACAAAAAATTCGGTTTTACAGAAGTACTTTTTGACGGTGCGGATGAACACGGTGAGTATTTTAAGCTGATGAAAAGACTTTAACGGAGTATAAAAATGAGAATTGCTGTTTTAGGATATGCCGGAAGCGGAAAAACATATTTGTCGGATTACATAGCTGAAAAGAAAAACATCCCTGTTCTGCATCTTGATGATGTCAAGTGGGACAAGGAATGGAAGCCTATTGATGATTCTCTTGTGCTTCCTAAAGTTACAGAATTTATGTCAAAAGAAGATTGGATAATTGACGGCTACTACAAATATCTGCTGATGGATGAACGGCTTGAAGATGCAGATTTAATTATTTTGCTGCAACTTCCCCGACTGACTTGCTTTTCTCGTGCGATAAAAAGAACAAAATCTCGCAGAAAAGACGGATATAAAAACGATATGAATTGTTGGTTTGTGAAGTTCACATTGTTTGGTTGCAGAAATAAGGAAAGACGGAACTATTATGCTGAAATTGCAGATAAGTACAATAATAAAACAATTATTCTGAAAACAAAGCGACAAGTTGATAAGTTTATGAAATACGTTTAAGGAAGAAACAAAATGAACAAATACTTAAAAAATCTTAATCGCATAGAGTTTGTCGTAACTACGGCTTGCACAGGCAAGTGTAAGCATTGTTCCCAAGGTGAACACAAAAGTTTCGATAGTATTAACAAAGATTTAGCAGCAAATGCTGTCCGAAAAATTGCAGAGAAATACAACATTAATTCAGTTATGACATTCGGAGGTGAACCGTTGCTTTGCCTCGAAACTGTTTGCGAAATACACAAAGCCGCAAAAGAAATGAATATCCCTTGCAGACAGCTTATAACTAACGGTTATTTCAGTAAGGATTTTGACAGAATAAGTCTTGTTGCTAAAAAAATAATTGAAAGCGGTATAAATGAGATTCTCCTTTCGGTCGATGCATTTCACCAAGAAACAATACCGCTTGAATATGTAAAAGCATTTGCAAAAGCGATAAAAGATAAAGATGTTAAGCTTTTGGTTCATCCTGCTTGGCTTGTAAGCTTAAAAGCAGATAATCCGTACAATAACAAAACAAGAGAAATCCTTTATGAATTTGCTCAGCTGGGAATTGCAACAAGTGCGGGTAATATAATATTTCCGAGTGGAAATGCACTTAAATACTTGAGTGAATATTTTGATTTGAGTACAGAGCAGAAAAGTCCATATTATGAAGACCCGACAGATGTACGAGCCATTTGCTTTAGTGCAAACGGTGAAATTCTCGGAAGCAATATCCACAAACAGGATATAGATGAAATCTTATCATCTTATATGCCGAAATAGGAGAAAATAATGCCACAACATCCATTCCCGCCTTTATATGACAAAAATTCAAAAATACTTATTCTCGGCAGTTTTCCGTCTGTCAAATCCCGTGAGCAGATGTTTTTCTACGGTCATCCGCAAAACAGATTCTGGAAAGTTATGTCGGGAGTTATTGGTACTGATACTCCTTCAACTATTGAAGAAAAACAAGCATTTCTGCACGAAAACCGAATCGCATTATGGGATGTTATTGCATCCTGCGATATTACAGGCAGCTCCGATAGTTCAATTAAAAATGTTAAAGCGAACGATTTGACGGAAATTCTTAACAATGCAAACATAAATCAAATTTTTGTAAACGGGAAAACAGCCGAAAAGTATTATAATAAATGCATTAGAGATAATATCGAAAGAAATGCTGTTTGTCTGCCATCAACCTCCCCTGCTAATGCGGGTTGGAGTATAGAAGATCTTATTAATGAATGGAATATTATCAAAGGAGCTTTACAGTTATGAAAAAAGTAGGCAAAGAGGTGCTGTTTATCGGCACAGATGACAACAATCCACGTAACGGTGAAGGCTCATTTATTAAGCTGAATAACGGCTCAATATTGTTCGGTTACACAGAATTTTCAGGTTGTGACAGTTGCGATGACGATGCACAAGCAAGAATCTGTACAGTAATATCATCAGACAACGGTGAAACATGGCACGAGAAAAAAGTAATGTTCATCAAACCTGAAAATGCAAAAAATATAATGTGTTTATCATTTCTTCGCATGGATAACGGTGACATAGGTGCATTTTACATAATTAAAAATGGTGATAGTACAGACCGAATTGTTTTAACTCGTTCTGCCGATGAGGGGAAAAGCTGGAGTGAGCCTATTAACTGCCTTTCGTGTATTGAAATACCCGATTATTACGTAATAAACAATGACCGTGTTTTTAAAATGAAGAACGGCAGAATTATTTTACCATTGGCAAGACATACTGTTCTTCAAGCTCCTAACGCTTTTATGCCCGGTGACATCTGTTTTGTTTACTCTGATGATGACGGGAAAAGCTGGGTAAAAACAGAAGCAGAGCTGCTTAATCCGTTCAAGAATAATCCCGACGGTTATGAAGAACCCGGACTTTACGAGCTTGAAGACGGCAGCTTATGGTGCTATATAAGAACAAACACAGGCTTCCAATATGAATGTTTTTCAACCGACGGAGGAATTACTTGGACAAATCCCGAACCGAATCTGTTTTTTTCGTCTCCCTGCTCCCCTATGGTTGTAAAAGATTGCGGTGAATTAACAGTTGCGGTTTTTAATCCTATACCGGAACATATTTTGCGTAACGATAAAGAGAACGAGCTTTGGGGACGAACACCGTACATAATGGCTGTGAGTAAAGACAGAGGTAAAACTTTCAGCAGAGATAATCTCTTTTATATTGAAGATGACCTTAATAACGGCTACTGCTACCCTGCTGTGTTTGATGGCGGTGACTATATGCTTTTAGCATATTATCACAGTAATAATTCAGGAGTCTGCCTTAACAGCACAAAGATGATAAAAATAATGTATGATGAAATCAGTTGATAAAATGAAAAAAGATATTGTAAAAAAAGATATTGTAATTTTCAAAAGCAGAAAAGAGGCGGATATTTATTTTACTGCACAATGCTCTGAAAAAATAAAAGTCACTTTTTCATATCTCAACAATCTTGATTTTCCTTATATAGCTCACGACATATTTAACATTCTTGCCGACAATATGGAAATCATAGCACCAACAGGCAATAAAAGAGAAGATGATTATAAATGCTGGTATGAGGCGGTAAAAAATGGCTTAAAACGGGATGAACGACATATTATTCTAATAAAAGATAATCATAATATCATAGGCTTTTTTCAGTATTACACCAATAAAAATACTTTTGTTATGGAAGAAATACAAATTGAATCCGCTTATCAAGGTAAAAACATATTCAGAGATTTGTACGGTTTTATAATTTTAAACATAAATGCAGATATCGAGTTTGTTGAAGCATATGCTAATACAGCAAACAAAAAGTCTATCGGAATTTTGGAGCATTTGGGACTCTTAAAAATCGGTATGAACAAAAACGGAAAAAGTTTTCATTTTAAGGGCAGCTATGCAAATCTGGTAGAATGGTATAAAAGTAAAGGTAGTAATTATGAACATAACATATAAAACAATAAAAGATTTACCGAATGAACAGCTTTATAA
>CAZBVV010000138.1:0-4071 GCA_964495345.1 uncultured Eubacteriales bacterium | reverse complement strand
CCCTGGCCTACTGCTTAGAAGGCAGTTGCTCTATCCAGCTGAGCTACCAGCGCACTTATGGAGCGGGTGATGGGAATCGAACCCACACAGCCAGCTTGGAAGGCTGGAATTCTACCATTGAACTACACCCGCATTTCTACGACGCTGATTATTCTAACATATTGTATACTCAAAGTCAAGAGTAATTTTTAAAAAAAATCACATCTTTACAAAAAATGCAAAAAATGTTTGCAATATTAAATATATAATGGTATTATATGTAAAGGTTAACATAATGTTTAAATTTATCTGTTATAAATATAATAATTGATTGTTTGAATTTGGGTGAAGCTATGAAAAATGTTCTTGTTGTTATAAATCCATGTGCAGGTAAAGACAGTAAGCGTGTTGTTGCAGAAAAAATAGTTTCTGCACTTAATAATCACGGTATTGATTGTTTTGTTAAAACTACAACTTGTCACGGTGATGCAACCGAAATTGTAAAAGAGTATGCTGCTGAATTTGACGGTGTGGTATGTTGCGGCGGTGACGGCACATATAATGAGGTTGTAAACGGATTAATGCTTGGAGAGAAAAAATTGCCTTTAGTCTATATTCCTTGCGGTTCTACAAATGATTTTGCACAGTCAATAGGCATATCAAATAATCCCGATATAGCCGCACAGATGCTTGTGGATAATATTATTCATCAGTTTGACGTAGGTTCGCTTAATGATAAATATTTTACATACGTTGCGGCGTTTGGCGTAGGAACATCTTTTTCATATAACACATCACAAAAATTTAAAAATAAGCTGGGACATTCGGCATATATAATTGACGGTTTACTTCTTAATATTGTTTCTGTTATAAAAAATCTTAAAGCATATCATCTGATCATTGAACATGACGGCGGCATTATTGAAGACGATTTTTATTTTGGTGCGGTAGGTAATACCAATAAAATAGCAGGACTTTTTAAATTAGATGAATTTAACATAAAAATGAACGACGGCGTATTTGAGGTTCTTCTTGTCAGAAAATCTACTGTACCGGGTCTTTTAAAGGTGTTTCTTTCAACATCTTTAATGCAGGATTATTCGGGCAAGGATATTGAATTTATCCGTACGTCAAAACTAAAAATTACATCTGCTGAGCCCATCGATTGGACGGTTGACGGTGAATACGCAGGTGCACATACCTTTGTTGATGTTCAAAATTTTCATAATGCAATCAATCTTGTATCACCCGAAAGTAAGTTTTTAAAATAGTTATGTTTGTAAAACCATATTTTTTTGATTCATTTAAATGTAAGGCGTCGGAGTGTACGGATTCATGCTGTATCGGCTGGGAAATAGATATTGACAGCGATTCGCTTGCTAAATACAATGCTGTTGTCGGTGAATTCGGAGAAAGATTAAAAGCTAACATTTTAACTGACGGAGAATGTTCATATTTTAAACTTGCAAAAGATGAAAGATGTCCTTTTTTGAATAGTGATAACCTGTGCGATATATATATTAACATGGGTGAGGAGAGTCTTTGTGATATTTGCAGAGAACATCCCAGATTTTATAATGAATTTGCAGGCAGATGCGAAGCGGGAATCGGTCTTTGTTGTGAACGAGTCTGTGAGATATTGTTCTGTGATGATTCTCCCGTTGGATTTGTTACGGAAGATGACGGCTATGACGACGATTTTGATGAATTTGAAGCTTCTGTTATAAATTTGCGGCAACAAATTATTGATACTGTGTCCGATAGGTCGGTTCCGTTTTTTGACAGATTGGAAAAATTGTGCAAAGTTTGTTCTGTTGATGATGTTGTACGTATTTTGGCAAATACAGAGCCTATCAATGATGAATGGAGTAAATACATCAGCAATCTGCAAAATATTGTTGTCAGACTTTCGCAGGTAACCCCTTGCTTTAATGATTCCGATTATGAAAAGCTGTTTGTTTATATACTTTTCAGGCATTTTACAAAAGCTGTATACGACGGCGAAACAGACAAATGGCTTTTGTTTTGTGTTGCTAATATTATGTTTATATATGCTATGGATTTGTATACTGTATACTCTAAAGGTGAATATACGCCGTCTGACCGAATAAATAATGTAAAGTTTTGGTCTAAGCAGATTGAATACAGTGAAGAAAATATAGAATATGTAAAAGATGCAATATCAGAACTGCCTTAAGCGTTCTGATATTTTTTTTGCATTGTTGAAAACTTCGTCGTTATGTCGAAATCGCGTTCTTATTGGCAATCGTCAGATTTGAGTGCTATCTGATTTCTTTCAGCCTGATGTTTTATTGTAAATTTGCGAAAAATTTTACATTTATACTTGACAAACGGATAAAATAGTATTATATTATTAATGTAGTTAGCACTCCGAGTGTGAGAGTGCTAATAAGGGTAAAGGGTGAGAGTATGGAACTTTCTGAAAGAAAAAAGAAAATACTCACCGCAATAGTAGACAGATATATCCAGACAGGTGAGCCTGTAGGTTCAAAGGTCCTGTGCGGCAATCTTGCAGTTTCATCTGCGACCGTAAGGAATGAAATGTCTGAATTGTCGGATATGGGTTTTCTTGATCAGCCTCACACGTCTGCAGGCAGAATCCCGTCCCAACAGGGTTTGCGTTATTATATAAATAATCTTATGTCAAGGTATGAAATCAGCGATGCAGATCGCTATTCGATTGATACCAGATTGTCAAGTGATTCGGCTGAACCTCAGGAGATACTTTCAAATGCAGCAAAACTGCTTTCTGAGGTAACGGGCTGTGCGTCTGTTGCTTTGACACCTTATGACGTCAATTCCTATATAAACCGTGTTGAATTGATACCCATAGGTTCAAGGGCTGTTCTTGTTGTGCTTGTTGCTTCTACCGGAGTTGTAAAAAGCAGAATATGCAGGTGCGATGCAAAAATTGATATTTCCTTTGCAGAGCTTTTTTATAATATCGCAGCGGCACATTTTACGTATCACCGGTCAAGTGAGCTGACTGTTGCAAAAATTCAAACTATTGCGGCATCGTTAGGTGATAAAGCATTTGTAATGACTCCTTTGCTATTTGCTCTTTATGAGCTTGCACATGAGGCATCAACTTGCAGTCTTATCTCTGAAGGGCAAAACAATCTTCTTTCTTTCAAAGAGCTGGAAACAGATGTTTACAGGATTTTTGAGTGTTTGAAATCACCTGCGGAGATTGTTCACGTGCTGAATTCCGGTCTTGATAATTTTACAGTGTCAATCGGAAGAGAGAGTAAAAGCAGAGTTTTTGAAAATACGAGCATCGTGTCATCTAAATACTCGGTAAACGGTAAAAATGTTGGTGCAATCGGCATTATCGGTCCGCTAAGGATTGACTATGCAAGATTTATTCCCAATATAATTTATATAAGCGAAACGGTAGGAAAGATTCTTTCCCAAATAACAGATTAGTGAGGTAATTAAATGGAAACTAAAGACGAAGCTACCATTGAACAGGAGGAGAACGGCACTTTGGAACAGGAGGAATCAGTTGAATCTGTAAGTGAACTTGAACAGTTGCAATCTGACTATGCAGCTCTTAACGACCGATATGTGCGTACTCTTGCAGAATATGATAATTTCCGCAAACGCACACAGAAAGATATTGAGTCAAAAATTGCATACACAAAGACTGATATTCTCGGCAGAATCCTTCCCGTGCTTGATAATTTTGAACGGGCGGCATTTAATTCCGATGCAGATTTTGACAGTTATAAAAAAGGCATAGAGATGACTGTTACTCAGTTAATGGAAATTTTTAAAGGTTTGGGTGTTGAATCATTCGGTGAACCGGGTGATAAGTTTGATCCCAACATTCACAACGGCGTTATGCACATTGAAGATGAAGCCTACGGTGAAGACGAGATTGTTGAAGTCTTTATGAAAGGCTATAGAATGGGTGATAAAATTATTCGCCCTGCTACCGTTAAAGTAGCTAACTAATTAAGTAAATATTAATTTTTTTAAAGGAGAAAATTTATATGTCAAAGGTTATAGGTATTGACTTAGGTACAACAAACTCATGCGTTGCAGTTATTGAAGGCGGCGAGCCTGTTG
>CAZBVV010000137.1:0-4265 GCA_964495345.1 uncultured Eubacteriales bacterium | reverse complement strand
GAATCATCGCCCCTACGGTATCAAGTCAATTCACCTATAAATTATTTATT
This sequence comes from uncultured Eubacteriales bacterium, assembly GCA_964495345.1. Taxonomy (GTDB): domain Bacteria; phylum Bacillota; class Clostridia; order Oscillospirales; family Acutalibacteraceae; genus UBA1081. The sequence continues at coordinate 4,215 of CAZBVV010000137.1, read as the reverse complement.
TATTTTTTCTGAACGCCATGTAATCCTCAAGTATCATTACTGCGGAAACGGCATCAACCACCGCTTTGCGTTTTTTACCTCTCGTATCTGTCATATTAAGGGCAAGATGTGCGGAAACAGTTGTAAGCCTTTCATCGTACAGTTCAACACCAATACCTGACTGTCTTTCAAGTTCCATAGCAAATTCCTTACAGGCTTCTGCTCTGAATCCCTGTGAACCGTCCATGTTTTTTGGAAGTCCCACAACAAACGCTTCTGTTTTTCTGCTTTTTGCGGCAAAGACTATCTTTTTTATAAGTTCATCTCTGTCGCTTTCCTTTATAACATCAACCGGAGATGCTAAAATTTCGTTTTTATCGCATACGGCAAGACCTGTTCGCACATCGCCGTAATCAACAGCCATAATTACCATAATTAATCTCCTGCAACTGCCGCCGCAGTAGTTGTTGTGGCGGCTGCCGTTGTACCTGCAACCGCTACTGCATTGTCACCGTTTTCTGCTTCATTTTCTGCTGTTGCACATTCGGTACAGGTTGCAGGCACGGAAGTCTTTTTATACCAGCCTGTTGCTGTTGATGCACATTTTGCACTTGCAATAAGACCTGTTTCGGTACAGTATGATTTTTTTACAATCTCACCGCTATACTCAAATGATTTTGTAGGCAGGTCAGCATGAACTTTATTCATTACCGTCTGATAAAGCTTACCGCAATAGTTAGTTGAAAAATCAAGCTCCTCAGCATATTCGGAGTAGCCCATCCATACGGAACAGACATAATAAGGTGTTCCGCCGATGAACCAACGGTCTTTTTCATCTGATGTTGTACCTGTTTTTGCAAACATATCAAAGCCTGTTACTCTGTATGCTCTGCCCGTACCGTTTGATGCAGTGGTTACAGTTTGCAAAAGTTTATTCATAACGTCTGCCGTACCGGGCTCCATAACCTGCTCACCTGCATCGTTATGAGTAAGATATACCGTTGAGCCTGAGCTGTTTGTAACCGTATAATAACAGTAAGGTTCGTAATAAACACCGCTGTTGCCGAATGTTGCATAAGCCGCACACATTTCGATAGCATACACGCCGTGGGACATAGCACCTACTGCCAAAGGAGCGTAATCACTGTCCGCTTCCTCAAGAGATGTAATTTTGAATGTATCCTGTAACCACTGATAACACTTATCAACACCGACCTTTTTAAGAATCTGTGCCGGAACAGTATTATGAGACGGAGCAAGAGCCTGCTGGATAGTTTCAAAACTGTCAACAGCTCCCGGATCACCGCCGTAGTTAGTGGGCCATCTTTCACCGTTTACCGTAATGCCGTAGTTCTGCACGAGAGGATACGACCAAGTGTAAAGGTTGCTGTCAATAGCATATGAATACACGCTCAAAGGCTTTATTGCCGAACCGGGCTGACGCTTTGAATCGGTAGCAATATTAAGGCATCTTGCACCTTCCTTTTCCCCTGCCTGACCTACGATACCAAGTACTCTGCCCTCATAGTCCATAATAACCATACAGGACTGCACCTGCTCGCCGTGAGAATTTGTTGATGAGGGGAAGCCTTTTCTGTTGTAATAAATATCTTCAAGAGTTTCCTGTATTTCAGTATCAACGGCAACATGAATTTTAAGTCCGCCGTAATAAACCATTCTCCACGCTTCGTTATAGCTGTAACTGTAAGCATCCATAAGGTCTTCGATAACAGATTCTATAACATAATCCACATAATAGCTCTGAACCTCGGAATCCTCTGTTTCACTTTCGGAAACCTTTATCATTTCATCTGTTTTTTCGCTTTTATCGGATGCGACATAGTCATCATCTGTGGTAAACACAAGGTCGTACTCAATGGCATCGTCATACTCTTCCTGTGTAATATAGCCGTCTCGGAGCATACAGTCAAGTGCATATACCATTCTGTCCCTGTTTGTATCGTAGTTTAAAATAGGATTATTAGTTCTGGGTGCTTGGGTGATAGCCGCTAAACAGGCACTCTCCGCAAGATTAAGCTCACCTACATCTTTACCGAAATAATACTCCGCACCTGTCTGCACGCCGTAACAACCTGCATCAAGATAAAGAGTGTTAAGATATGCTTCAAGGATAGTTTCTTTTGAATAATGCTTTTCAAGGTTAAGTGCATTAAGAATTTCCCTGTACTTTCTTACATAGGTAACCTCTCTCTCGCCCGTAAGGTTTTTGATAAGCTGCTGTGTTATTGTTGAGCCGCCCTGTCCGTCATAAGCCGGAACAATCATAACTGCTATGGTTCTTCGCCAGTCAACACCCTGATGAGTATAAAATCTCGTATCCTCAAGAGCAACAAAAGCTTTCTGAAGATTGTCGGGAATTTCATCAAGGTCTACCCATATACGGTTTTCCTCACCGTGAAGCCTTGCAATTTCAATTTCGTTACCTGAATTGTCAAGAGTGTAAAGAATCGTTGTCTGGCTTTGGTTTGCCTTGTATTCATCAAGGTCAATAGCAACATCGTTGTTGATATATTCAGACATATACTTAACAACATACAGCCCTATTGATGACACGGTAATCATTCCCGCAAGAAAGATTGAACAGAAAATAATTCCTGCTTTTCTTAACCCGGGATGCTCTTTTTTTACACGCTTTTTTCTCTTTTTCTTTTTGGATTCTTCACCGTTTTCGGTATCCGAAGATAATTCGATATTTTCTTCTTCGTTCTGATTTGAGTAATCAGAGCCTCTCATTTTATCCATTGAAAACTATTCTCCCCTGTAATTACTCTGTAGCTGTAAGGTAATCCATTGATACCCAACCACGTTTGCCGTTATACTCTATGTATCCCCAACCTTTTTCAGCAGTTGACGACTCGGAATCATCAACAAAAAGCACATTAACTCTTGTGCCGTTGGGAATTGTTGCCATTACGCTGTAATCCGTACCTGCTGTGGGACGCATATTCAGCGGTGAATTATTACCTGTTGTAACGATATAATTTCCTGCACCGTTGAGCTGAACTGAATTTATTGAAGCTTCATCATCGGTTGTACCCTCTTCTTTGATATATGAATCGGAAGATACGGGGCTGTCGTTTGCCGTCTCGTCTTCTTTTCCGCCGGCAACACTTGCTATAAGCACGATAATAAGAACCAACGCAAGAACAACGCCTGCCACACTTATGATAAGAGTTCTCTTATCTGCAGTACGAACAAGTTTAATTAAATTCATAATAAAATTTTTAAGTTTACGAACAAATCTTTTTATATCAAATTTTTCAGCCATAAGAATATACCTCCTTAACCATTATAATTATAACAGGGTAAGTTGTAAATTTCAACAGTTATAACAACTTTGTAATACTCTTTTTTGTTTACAAAAACTTTACATTAACGGTGTATTATGACAATTAAACTGATTATTTACGAAAGGATAGCAAGAATATGAAAAAAAGAGCTTACGACAAGCTTCCCCCCTCCACAAAAAGAACATACGATACCTTATCTGCATATCTTTTCAAACTGATGGGTGAAAAACCTTTTGAAAAAATATCAATAATAGATATCTGCACAAGTGCGGGTGTTCCCAGAGCCACATTCTACAATCACTTTGAGGATAAATATGATCTGTTACATTATGCATTAAAAAGACTGCTAAAAAAAATTACAAGTGATTTAAACAGCAATACAAACCAAAAGTATTATCCGCTTAAAACAGCAGATGACATTCTGTCTTTTATTTCCGCTAACAAAAAAACTGTAAGAAAAATAGTTTCAGCAAACAGAAACGGTATAATATTTTATGAAATAAAAAACGTAGTTTTTGAATATTTGTATGAAGCTCTTACAATAAAAGAATCAGTTGAAAAAAAATATACACCGAACAAAGATATAATAGCCGAATTTTACGCAAACGGCATTGTTTTTTCTGCAAAAACATGGATTGAACAGGGCATGACCACCCCGAAAGAGGCAATTATCAAAGTTCTTGAAGCAACACTCACGGCAATACAATAATTTATCAGTTAGTAGTGATGAGTGTGTAATGGAGGAAAAGGCTTCGCCTTTTGAACCATTTAAATCCAAGCCGCTTTGCGGGCTTCCTTAACTCCCAACTGCAATAATTTTGCGGTACGCCAAATTATTGTTTCTATTCTCATCAAAGCACAAAGGGGATGGAACAATACAACAAGCATTGTGATGAATTAGAAAAATTAGAAATAGAAGGCAGAA
>CAZBVV010000136.1:0-4280 GCA_964495345.1 uncultured Eubacteriales bacterium | reverse complement strand
GCGATGGCTATTACGGCACAATATACCTGGGCGGCATCATTTAAATGTAAAACTTTTGCACATTCGTCAATGGTTTGACCGGATGTTTTTATATCATCAATAAGCAGGATTGTCTTTCCCGTAACCTCAGATTTGTTAATGCAGTCAAAAACGCCGAATACATTTCCGCTTCTTCTGTATAAGGGCAAGTCGTGCTGACGGGCTGTTTCAAAAACTTTTTTTAGTAATGTTTTTGTGGGAATTTTTAAATATTCTCCTATTTCTTGTGCAAGGACCTGACTCTGGTTAAATTCACGTTCTTCCTGTTCAGCCATTGTTTGGGGAATGTATGTTATTGCATCGAATTTAATTGATGAGAAATCTGCAATTATGCTGCTTGATGTTTCCTTTGCAAAAAATTTTATTGCATGAATGTTGCCGTGATATTTCCAACGCAAGATACCGCTTCTTACACGCTCATCATACATATAAGGTGCAGTAATTCCATTATAGAAATGGCTTTTGCCCTTACAATAACAGTCATCTTTACTCATTCCGCAGGATATACATTTTTCTCCTGAGATTCTTTTAACACTTTTTTGACATTCGGGACATATGTCAGTTTTGTATCTTATTACCGTATTGCAGAACCAACATCTGTCAGGGTAAATTGCGGCTCTGAATTTGTCAAATTCCTGAAATAAGATTTTTTTTAACATTCCATCACCCTGTTTTTTTAGTATTTCTATTATACATTACAGGGTAAAATTATTCAATCAAAAATTTTTCAAATATATATTGACAAATAATGGGAATTAGTATATAATACAAATACATCTTTTTTATTAAACAAATCGGGAAACAGGGGTAGGCAATCAAAAGCTTGCCCTTGTTTTCTTGTGTGATGCTGAATGTGGGAAAATTATAACGAAAATAATTAAACAATCTTGTTGATTTATCACTCATACGAATACTCTTGTCAATGGAATTAATCAATTCACCATAAAAGTGAAATAATATCAATTTATGAGTAGTTGAAGCGATGCAATAAATTTAATATAATGTTATCAGAAGATACGTAACTTCAATTAAAAAACGGAGATGATAGTATGAAACTTAAAATCGGTGAAAATATAAAAGCATTAAGAAAAGCAAGAGATATTACACAGGAAGAATTAGCTGAAATGCTGGGTGTATCCTGTCAATCTGTTTCAAGATGGGAGTCGGGCATCTGTTATCCCGATATGGAACTGTTGCCTACTGTTGCAAAAATTTTCAGCACATCTGTTGATACTCTGCTCGGCATTGATGATATAACCGAAAAAGAGAATGTGGACAAATACCTTGAGAGATTTCAGCTTGCAATAAGCAGGGGAGAGATAAACGAGTGCATCGCAATCGCCCGTGAGGGCGTTAGGGAATATCCAAACAGCTATGTGCTGCTTGATAAGCTGATGTATGCATTGTTCGTGTCAACTGATGATACGGGAAATATTCCCGATTGGGAAGAAAACAAGGCAAAGTATGATGCCGAAATTACGGCATTGGGTGAAAGAATAATGAAGTATTGCCCCGACCAGACAATTCGTCTTGCCGCAACAGCAAGACTTGCTTTTAACCATTGTGAACAAGGCAGAAAGGAGATCGGCAGACAGATTTATGAAACATTGCCGTCAATGGTAGATTGTCGTGAAAAACACATATGGTGGGCATTAGCAAAAGAAGAAAAACTCCCGTTTTTACAGAAAGCTATAATGGAAAGCTATGAGTCTTTAAACAGTTTTATATGGCTTTTAGCCGATGCGGATGTGGTGAATACGGAAACCGAGCTTATAGCCATAACAAAACTGTTTGAGTTGGAAAAGCTCATTCTTGACGGTAACCGCCCGAATAATAATTGGGGGTCGGCATGGCTTGATTTTGATATTGCCAAAAGATATGCCCTTTTAGGAGATTTGGATAATGCATATAAGCATCTGCATATTGCTGTTGAAAACGCAAAGGCTTTTGACAACCGACCCGATGAGCAGAAATACAGTGCAGTTTTGGTCGGTGAAATAACAGAGAAGAAAACCGACTTTGAAACGGCAGATACAAGAAGTCTTTGCGAAATAATGCGTGACAAATGGCTTATCCACGATGAATTTGATGCAATAAGAGATTCAGCAGAGTTTAAAGCAATAGTTGAGATGCTCTGTTAATCATTGTGGATAAAGAAAAAGATGTTCAACCATTGATTCCGTATTTCCCTGTAAGCGGATCTTGAAACAAAGGTATTTGCGGTGTTTTAAAGGTAAACAACACAAACATCACACCAATCAGGCAGATGAGTCCAAATGCGAACCACGGCAATATGCACCGTAAACTGTCTTTTTTGAACAACCATGCTTCAACAATAAAAGCCGCTGCCACTGAAATGAAAAATATCGCAATATTTACCCAGTCGGGGGATTTGCCGAATACTCCGTTGTAAATATAAAACAGTACGGGAATCATAATAAGTCCTGTTGTAATTCCTGCCAGCTTTACACACCAATAGCTCTCATATTCTTTGAAAAATCGACTCTGTATCAGTGCGAAAATAAATAAGGGAAAGAACAGTAGCTTCATGTGCTCCCATGTGGATTCGTTCACACCGGAAAAAGGTGCTATAAGTACACTCTCATTTGTCCAGTCATATAGAAAATGCAATAGTGTGCCGCCCAGCGAAGATAACACAAAACCGGCAAACTGCCAAAGTGATAGCTTCCGTTTCATACCTGTACCTCCTGTAATGATATTATTAAAATTTTATGCAAAAACATATATCATTATTCTGTTGTATTCGATTGTGCTAAATAACGACAAATGTCTACAGAGCTTTTGTTGAAAAATATATTATTCTATGGTATAATTAAAATGCAGATAATAATTTGATATTATTACAAATGTAGCTTACGTTTCTTTTAGCAACAGCAAGATTTATATAAAGGTAAATAAGAATTTATGAGGTAGAATATGGCTTCAAGCAGAGAATATTTTGATTTTATATCGGAACAGTTATCCGAGTTGGAGGAAATAACATACAAAACAATGATGGGTGAGTACATCATCTATTATCGTGGAAAAATCGTTGGCGGTATATATGATGACAGACTGCTTGTAAAGCCTGTAAAATCGGCAATTTCATTTATGCCGAATGTGGTTTACGCACTACCTTATGATGGTGCTAAAGAGATGTTATTGGTCGAAGATGTTGATAACAAGGAATTTTTAACAGAGCTGTTTGAGGCTATGTATAATGAACTTCCTTCGCCAAAGAAAAAGTCATAATCACATTCCGGCTTGTCAAACTAACAGCAACGGCGAGTTGCTTGCTAATTTGATATTCTCACAGTATAATATTTGTGAGGTGACTAACTATGGAAACAAAAGATATCATTCTGAAACTCAGAACGAAAAACGGACTTTCGCAGGATGAACTTGCCGAAAAGGTGTTCGTCACTCGTCAGGCAGTCAGCAGGTGGGAAACAGGCGAAACCATCCCCAACACCGAAACACTCAAGCTTCTCTCAAAACTCTTTAATGTGTCTATCAATACGCTCCTCGGCTCTCCAAGAGAACTCATCTGTGAGTGTTGCGGTATGCCTATGAATGACATTAACATCAGCCGCGAGAAAGACGGTGCTATCAACGAGGAATATTGTAAGTGGTGCTATGCCGACGGCGGTTTTACCATGGATTTTTGGCAGCGGTATAGCGAACTCGGCGGTAAAGAAAAGTTTGAGGAATTCAAAAGGCAGCTTATTCAAGAATTCAACACCCTGCTACATATCGAGGGCTTACCCAAGGTCGAGAATCTGAATGTGTTGTCGGGCAGTTTTATCAATCTTGAATACAGACTCCCAAACGGTCAAACTGTCAAATTCCTTGATGATAACGCTACCTACCTCGGCAGTCAACTGGAATGTGAATTCGGAGGAGACCGATGCTTCGGCATCGCCGCTAATATGGACTTCCTGCTCGTCTGCACCTACGAAGAAAACGGCAAAAATCCCGAACTTGTGATATATAAAAAGAGATAAAAATAGCCGATGAGGAATTGAAATAAACCTCATCGGTTTTGTCATTTCTAAATGTGCGAATTCATTTGCTTATTGGTGTTTTACATCATCATCTTTTTCCCTATACCAAAGCCGAACTATTATGAAAAAAGTGGTTTAAAAAATTCTACCGGATAATTTTAATGGACTTGTCAACTTATAGAAAACGATACTATTGAAACTAAAATATGTTTATCGGTGCAGTCAGAAAGTTCTTGG
>CAZBVV010000135.1:0-4283 GCA_964495345.1 uncultured Eubacteriales bacterium | reverse complement strand
TCAAAATCGCAGATTTTGATGATTCGGAGCGACGAGGGCGTCGCTCCCTACATGGAATATCATTTAATTTCTGCTAAGCTAAATTATTGTTTATTCGGGTCAATGTTAAGTGCTCTTTGCAAGGCAAGTTCAATATTGTAAGACGGTGCATCGTCATTTTGCTTTTGTCGGACATTATATCTTGCAAATTGATACAAATGTCCGATATGTCCCGTCTGGTATTTCGGGTCGCCTGTGGCAATCTTTTCGGAAAGCTGATTGATGACGTCTTTTGCGATAAGAGGGTATCGCTCTGTAAACCTTGCGTATTCATCATCAGTCAGCAAAACATTGTTGAGCGTTCCGTGTGCGTGTGTGTCTCTCTCACACTCTGTCAATCTTACACTCTTATCACTATTATCATTCTTACAATCTATAGGTGTTGTTGGCACCTTGTTAGCATTGTGTTGGGATTGTGTTGCAGTTGTGTTATATCCTTGTTGGCATCGTGTTGGATTGTTGTTGGAAATTGTGTTATCAGATTGCAACCTGTTATAAGAATTTATCGTATATACGCAGTATTTACCGATTTTTCTTTGTGTTATTTCTTGTGTAGACAGTAAATTATTGATTGCCGTGCGTACATTTTGAATACTAAGTCCCGTGCTTGCTGCAATATGCCCTAAAGATGCCAACGATTCTCCTCTGCGGATAAGTTTTCCGTGGATTTTATTGTCTTTTCTGTTTGCTGTGAGCAGTAAGTGCATGAATACTCTGAATGTGTTTGGTTCATCATACCACTCCCAATCAAGTAAACTGTAATACACTTTTATGTACAGTTTTTTGCGTACATCCTTATCAATTTTCAATGATTTGTCCATTATGATTCTCCTTTGATTTTAGTAAGAACAAATGTTCTCATATCATAGTATATGGACTTTTTTGATTTTGTCAAGTGCTTTTTCGGTACATTTTGTTTAATGTCCGCCTAATGATACAAATACCTTTACCGACGGCATAATCGGTATGCAGACGGGAATATTCCAAACATTTTTTTGTATACCTCTTGACAAATTATTTTGTGATGTGTATAATATACATCGTTGTAAATGCTGCTATAGCTCAGTAGGTAGAGTGCATCCTTGGTAAGGATGAGGTCACCGGTTCAAATCCGGTTAGCAGCTCCAAAAAATCCCTCGTTCTTCGGAACGAGGAATTTTTTATCCAATCCGAAAGATTGGCATTTAATCGCCGTAAGGCATATGTAATCAGCGTAACTGTATGTGATCTCGCAACAGATTACATACAAGGCTATGTCTTGATTTTAAATGTTGCTGAATTGAACGGTAAATACAAAAAGCAACGAATTACAGCCATTATAATGTATATTTTAACTATTGCAAAAGCAATCTGTTTTTAATATAATATAGTGTAATAAAATTCAGATACATAACTATGAGGTGCCAACATGCTTAAAGTTGTAAAGTTCGGCGGTTCTTCACTTGCCGATGCTAACCAGTTCCGTAAAGTTGCGGATATTATCAAGAGTGACCCCAGCAGAAGATATGTTATCGCTTCTGCACCCGGTAAAAGAGATACACACGACGTAAAAGTTACAGATATGCTTTTACAGTGCTTTCGTCTTGTAAGAGATAAGAAGAGCATTGACGAAACTTTTGAAAAAATCACAGAAAGATATAACGGTATTATCCGTGACCTGGGTATTGATTTTTCACTTGAAGATGACCTTAACGGTATAAAGGTTGCTATTATGCACCACGCAAGCCAGGATTATATTGCAAGCCGTGGTGAATTCCTTAACTCAAAAATTCTTGCAAATTTCCTCGGATTCCAGTTCATTGATGCTGAAGAAGGCATCTTCTTTGATGAAAACGGTCTTCTTGATGTTGAGAAGACAGATAAGGAGCTTGCTCGTCTTCTCTCATACCATGAATATGCTGTTATTCCCGGTTTCTACGGTGCATCTCCCAACGGTATGATCAAGACATTCTCAAGAGGCGGTTCTGACGTTACCGGTTCTATCGTTGCACGTGCAGCAAGTGCTGATATCTACGAAAACTGGACCGATGTTTCAGGTATGCTTATGGCTGATCCCCGTTGTATTGACAATCCTCAGCCCATTCCCGAAATTACATACAGAGAGCTCCGTGAGCTTTCATATATGGGTGCAACCGTTCTTCACGATGAAGCAATTTTCCCCGTAAGAAAAGCAAGAATACCCATAAACATCAGAAATACAAACTGTCCCGATGCACCCGGTACAATGATTGTGCACAAGGCTTCAAGCAACAATGTTCCTACAGTTATCACAGGTGTTGCAGGTAAAAAGGGTATTACGGCAATTCACGTTGAAAAGGATATGATGAACGCAGAACTCGGCTTCGGCAGAAAAGTTCTTGAAGTTCTTGAAAATCACGGTGTTTCATTTGAGCATCTTCCCTCAGGTATCGACACAATGAGCGTGCTTGTTTCTGCTGATGCTTTAGGTTCACACAAAGGCTCAATCACAGCTGACATTGTTAAAAAAGTAAATCCCGATTCAATCACACTTGTTGAAGGTCTTTGCCTTATTGCTATTGTCGGCAGAGGTATGGTTAATACAGAAGGCACAGCCGCAAGAATTTTCACAGCACTTGCAAATGCTAAAGTTAACATCAGAATGATTGACCAGGGTTCAAGTGAAATCAACATCATCGTCGCAGTTGAAGAAAAAGACTACCATAAAACAATCGAAGCAATTTATAATGAATTTGTAAAATAAGAATTTCACAAATAACGGGGGAGCAGTTTTCTGCTCCCTTTAGCTTGCAGTATAGCTTATGATGTGTTATAATTCTTCCGATATTAGGGTAGGTGAGTTTATGTTGGACTACGAACAGCGTTTAGGCACTCAAAAAATGCTTCCGCTTATATTTTCAATGGCTCTGCCTGCGGTTGCGGCACAGCTTGTAAATCTTCTTTACAGTATTGTTGACAGGGTTTACATCGGTCACATGCCCGATGGCGGTACAGATGCTCTTGCAGGTATCGGAATCACATCTTCAATAATTGTTCTTATAGCCGCTTTTGCACAGATTGTAGGCAGCGGCGGTGCTCCTCTTGCGGCTATGGCACTCGGTAGCGGTGACAGAGAAAGGGCAGGTAAAATTCTCGGCAACGGCTTTGTTCTTCTTATAATTTTTTCCGTTGTGCTTTGTATTCCCGTATATGTCTTTATGAAACCGATTCTTTTGGCAATCGGTGCATCCGACGTAACATATCGGTATGCTTTTGATTATCTGTCCGTGTATCTTACAGGTACGGTGTTTGTAATGTTCACCACAGGTCTTAACACTTTTATTAATGCTCAGGGCAGGTCAAAAATTGCAATGTGGAGTGTTCTTGTCGGTGCAGCGGTAAATATTTTGCTTGACCCGTTGTTTATCTATGTTTTTGATATGGGTGTTAAAGGTGCGGCACTTGCCACGGTTATTTCTCAGTTTTTCAGTGCATTGTTTATACTTTTATTCTTATTTTCAAAAAAGGCTACTTTGCGGCTTGAAAAACGTTATATGCGGTTGCAGAGCAGCATTATCAAAAGAATGTTCTCTTTGGGTGTTGCACCGTTCATAATGGCAAGCACGGAAAGTATAATAGGTTTTGTGTTTAACGGAACACTCAGAAACTATGGTGATATTTATGTAAGTGCATTGACAGTTATGCAAAGTGCAATACAGATCGTCGGTGTACCTCTTAGCGGCTTTTCACAGGGATTTGTGCCCATAATCAGTTATAATTACGGCACAGGTAACACAAAACGAATTAAAGAATGCTTTAAAATCGCAATGACGGTTATGTTTACGGTGAATTTTGTGCTTTTACTGTTAATGGCAGTTTTTCCCGAGCTTACAGCATCGCTTTTTACAAAAGATGCTGAACTTATAGCAGTTGTAGGGGAGTACATGCCTGTATTTGTGGGTGGTATGACGATTTTCGGCTTGCAGAGATGTTGTCAGAATATGTTTGTTGCGTTGGGACAGGCAAAAACATCTCTGTTTATAGCACTTTTGAGAAAGGTTATACTTCTTGTACCGCTTGTTCTCATTTTTTCACGCATATTCGGACTTGCGGGCGTTTATGCAGCAGAATCCGTAGCTGATATTATCGCCGCCACAACCTGTACGGTATTGTTTGCTGTAAAATTCCCGAAGATAATGAAAGGTAAACAATAATTTATCGGAATATCAAAGTGATAATCGTAGGGAGCGACGCCCTCGTCGCTCCGATTGATGAAAATGTACCAT
>CAZBVV010000134.1:0-4290 GCA_964495345.1 uncultured Eubacteriales bacterium | reverse complement strand
AACAGGTATGAGTATAAAATTAAAGTCGAAAATGGCAAAGACATCAATCACAATGCATATTGCAGTAAGCACGAGCATGATAATACCTCTTACAACATTTTTCAGATAAAAGTGGTTTGCACCAAGGATACCTAATAATATTGCCAGTGCACTTGCCATATATTTGCTTTTTACGGGATGATTGCTTCTTCCTGTGGGATTAACAAGCTGTGTGCCGTATGCGGAAGTATTTAACGATGATTTTTTACTCATGATATCACCTTTTATTATTTGGCAGAATAGTTGGGAGCTTCCTTTGTGATAAATACATCGTGAGGATGGCTCTCTACAAGAGCTGCATTTGTAATTTTAATAAATCTTGCAGTATTCTGGAGCGTTTCAATATCGGGAGCACCGCAATAGCCCATACCGGATTTAACGCCGCCCATAAGCTGATAGATAGTGTCTGAAAGAAGTCCCTTATAAGGTACACGACCCTCAACACCTTCGGGAACAAGCTTTTTGTTGCCTGCCTGGAAATATCTGTCACGGCTGCCGCAATTCATGGCTGCGATTGAACCCATGCCTCTGTATGTTTTGAACTGTCTGCCCTGGTAAATTTCTGTTTCACCGGGAGCTTCTTCACAACCTGCAACAAGAGAACCGAGCATTACGCAGTTTGCACCTGCCGCAAGAGCCTTAACGATTTCACCTGAATATTTAATACCGCCGTCAGCAATAATGGGAATATTGTGTTTTGCGGCTTCGCAAGCAGAATCGTAAATAGCTGTAACCTGGGGAACACCGATACCTGCAACGATTCGTGTCGTACAAATAGAGCCGGGGCCGATACCGATTTTAACAGCGTCTGCACCTGCATCAATAAGTGCCTTTGTTGCTTCTGCTGTTGCAACATTACCTGCAATAAGTGAAATATCGGGGAATGCCGCCTTAACCTTTGAAACAGCGTTGAGAATGTTCTGTGAATGACCGTGAGCAGAGTCAAGAACAAGTACGTCTACGTTAGCTTCTACAAGAGCAGATGCTCTGTCAAGCACATCGGGTGTTGCACCGATAGCTGCGGCACAAAGGAGTCTGCCGAATGAGTCACGGGCAGAGTTGGGGTACTGAACTGCCTTTTCAATGTCTTTGATTGTAATAAGACCTTTAAGATAACCGTTATCGTCAACAAGAGGAAGCTTTTCGATTTTATGCTTCATAAGTATTGTCTTTGCATCTGCAAGTGTTGTGCCGATATGTGATGTAACAAGATTCTCTTTTGTCATAACTTCGCTGATTTTAACATTAAAATCAGTCATAAAGCGAAGGTCACGGTTTGTAAGAATACCTACAAGTTTTCCGCTGTCATCACATACGGGAACGCCGGAAATACGGTAACTGTGCATAAGGTCGTTAGCTTCGTATACATAATTATCGGGATGCAGGAAGAACGGATCTTTGATAACGCCGTTTTCACTTCTTTTGACCCTGTCGATTTCCTCTTTCTGCTGTTCGATTGTCATATTCTTGTGAATAACACCGATGCCGCCTTCACGAGCAATAGCAATAGCCATTCTTGATTCCGTAACAGTATCCATAGCCGCCGTCATAACAGGGGTATTGAGTGTAATTTTGGACGTAAGCTTTGTTTCAAGCTTAATATCTGCCGGAAGTACATCTGATTTTGCAGGGATAAGCAATACGTCGTCAAATGTAAGTCCGTCTTTTGCAAACTTTGCCGAAGGATCGGCAAGAACTCTGTTGTCAAACATAAAATCTTAACTCCTCTCAATTTAATAAATATTTTCAATTATTATACTACATATTTTTTTACGGTTCAACATTAATCTTTAAAAAATAAATAAATTCCGGTAACAAAAATTCGGATGCAAATTAAATAAATATATTAAAAATGATAAAATTTTTTTTAAATGCTGAAAAAACCTATTGACAAATTGATTTTATTCGTGTAGAATAGTAAGCTGATTAATAATGGATAGGTATTCGATTGATGAACCCTTTAAAGGAATTATAACATAAATTCTAAAAATTGCAATACCTGAAATTTTGGCAAATTTTTCGGTTTTTTTTCGTAAAAAAACTTTCTCACGGATAACAAAAATGAACGGAGGATAATTCATGGTCAATGCAAAACCCGTAAAACAGGGAAAGACTACAAGAATGAGCTTTGCAAAAATTAATGAGGTTATGGAGATGCCCAACCTTGTTGAGGTGCAGAAGCAGTCTTATCAGTGGTTTCTCGAAAAAGGACTTGATGAGGTATTCAGAGATATCGGCGAGATAACTGATTATCTGGGTAACTATGCACTCAGATTCGTATCCTATCACTTGGATGAGCCCAAATGCTCAATCAAAAAGTGTAAAGAGCGTGACATCACCTATGCGGCCCCTCTGAGAGTTAAAGTTCAGCTTATGGATAAACAGACCGGTGAAATTAAAGGTAAAGAAGGAAACGACATTTTTATGTGCGATTTCCCTGTTATGACAGACAGCGGTACCTTTATCATCAACGGTGCAGAGCGTGTTGTTATTTCACAGTTGGTTCGTTCACCCGGCGTTTATTACAACATGACAATGGACAAGAATGCCAAAAGGCTTTACACCACAACTGTTATTCCCAACAGAGGTGCGTGGCTTGAGTATGAGACCGACCAGAATGACATTTTCTATGTTAAGATTGATAAAAATAAGAAGATCCCCGTTACAACTTTTATAAGAGCTCTCGGTGCATTCCTTGATAACAATATTCTTGATTCAGACCAGCAGATAAGAGATTATTTCGGTGACGATAAGAGAATTGAAGCATCATTGTCAAAGGATGCAACAAAGAATACTGCAGAAGCACTTATTGCCGTGTTCAAAATTCTTCGTCCCGGTGAGCCTCAGACTCTTGAATCTGCTAAAACACACCTGGCAAATGTTTTCTTTGATGAGCGTCGTTACGATATTTCAAGAGTTGGCAGATACAAATACAACAAAAAGCTCGGTATTGCAGACAGACTTAAAGATTGTGTTCTTGCCGAAGATATTGTTGCTCCCTCAACGGGTGAAATTCTTGCCTCAACAGGTGAGCTTATTTCCAAAGCCAAGGCTGCAGAGATTGAGCAGGCAGGTGTTGATACCGCATATGTAAATGTTGACGGTAAAATAGTCAAAATTATTGCATCGGGTATGGTTGATGTTATTCCTTACATCGAACCTTACGGTGATTTTGACGCAGAAATGCTTGAAAATCTGGGCATAAATGAAAAAGTAAGTTACAAGGTTCTTGCAGAAATTCTTGACGGTTTTGACGGTGACACAAGCAAAGAAGATGTTATCGAAGCACTTATGCGTAACGCCGGATGTCTTATTCCCAAACATATCGTTATTGAAGATATACTTGCATCTATCAACTATCTTAACTGTCTTGACAGCAATATCGGCTCTTTTGACGATATTGACCATCTCGGCAACAGAAGAATTCGTGCAGTAGGCGAACTTATCCAGAACCAGGTTCGTATCGGTTTTTCACGTATGGAAAGAACAGTCAGAGAGAGAATGTCACTCCAGACACAGGAGACAGACAAAATCACTCCTCAGACACTTATCAATATCCGTCCCGTAGGTGCTGCAATTAAAGAATTCTTCGGTTCATCTGCATTGTCACAGTTCATGGACCAGAATAATCCTCTTGCAGAGCTTACACACAAAAGACGTCTTTCAGCTCTCGGTCCCGGCGGTCTTTCCCGTGAAAGAGCAGGTTTCGAGGTTCGAGACGTTCATTACTCACATTACGGCCGTATGTGTCCTATTGAAACTCCCGAAGGTCCTAACATCGGTCTTATCTCCTCACTTGCAACATTTGCAAGAATCAACAAATACGGCTTTATAGAAACACCTTTCCGTCGTGTTGATAAAACAAACGGCAGAGTTCTTGACGATGTTGTTTATATGACTGCCGATGTTGAAGACGAATTCATGGTTGCACAGGCTAATGAGCCTCTCGATGAAAACGGTCATTTTATGAATGAAAACGTTACGGTTCGTTATCGTGACGAATTCCGTGAGATACCTGCAGTTCAGGTTGAATACATGGACGTTTCTCCCAAAATGGTTGTTTCTGTTGCAACAGCTATGATTCCGTTCCTTGAAAACGATGATGCTAACCGTGCACTCATGGGTTCAAACATGCAGAAGCAGGCTGTTCCGCTTCTTCAGACAGAAGCTCCCATTGTTGGTACGGGTATGGAATATAAAGCAGCAGTTGACTCAGGTGTTACTGTCGTTGCAAAACGTGCAGGTACGGTT
>CAZBVV010000133.1:0-4359 GCA_964495345.1 uncultured Eubacteriales bacterium | reverse complement strand
CATCAAAATCGCAGATTTTGATGATTCGGAGCGACGAGGGCGTCGCTCCCTACAAAAATAACAGCATTAATCTGAATTTCTGCACAATTTTAATTTGAATTTAATTATGCATTATGAATTATTATAAATATCATAATACCTCTCCATCGCCGCCGTAACTTTATTTATATAATGGTTCGTATCGGCAATAGGTGTGGTTTTAAGGTGCATACCATCCTCTGAATACCTTGAATCGCAAAGCCATGATGAAACGTTGCCCATTCCTGCGTGATATGCGGCTAATACGGTTTCGGTAATTACGTATTCCTCCTGCAGAATGGAGAGAAACAACGCACCGTATTTAATTGATATTTCGGGTGTGAACAAATCGTCAAAGCTGTAGTCTTCGCCTGTTTTTGTAAGCAGCCAATCAAATGTATCTTCGGTAATCTGTGTAAGACCTCTTGCACCCACCGACGAAACGGCTTCAGGGTCAAAACCGCTTTCCGTATGAATCACCGCATAGATAAGATTTTCGTTTATGCCGTATTCATCGGCATATTTCTCTACATATTCGGAGTATTCTTTCGGATAAAGATACTCTGAAATCTTTTGATAGCCGATATTTACAACAAGTGCGGCAACCACCAATATTATAACAGATTTTAATAACAAAATAAATATTCTTTTATTATTTTTCAATAATTAATCCACCTGCGCTTTCAGATATTTACGCATGAATGTATCAAGCTCATCGGCAACGTTAAACGGAGCATAGGAACGCACCGTAAACTGAGCTTTTTGGGTATAAAACTCATCATCGTGCTGAACGGACATTCTTTGTAAAGCCTGCTCCTTTGTGATAGAATCCCTTTGCATAATTCTTTCAATTCTTATATCTTTGGGAGCGATAACCGCAATAACCGTATCGCAGATTTTATCAGCACCGCACTCAAAAAGCAAGGGAGCGTCAATAACTGCCGCCGCCGCACCGTTTTCAAGGGCGTCAATACACCGTTCAACAGAAATCCTTATAATTTCCGGATGTGTAAGGGAATTTAAAAGCTCCTGACTGGGTTTATCCTTAAAAGCTCTTGATGCAAGAAGTTTTCTGTCAAGTTCACCCTCGGCAGTAATAATATCTTCCCCGAAAGAAGCCGCAAGTGTCACAAGATGCGGAGAATTTTTCATTGTAATCTCTCTTGCAACAAGGTCTGTATCAACAACGTAACAGCCCATTTTTTTAAGATAATCACAGACGTATCCCTTACCCGAACCCGTAGGACCCGTAAGACCGACGATAGGGCGTTTGAACGAATTGACAAATCTGAATGCCGCCGCACGGTAAAGCCTGTTGCACACCGCAAGACCTACGCCCTCTTTTTTCGGGCTTCTCACAAGCACTTTTTCAGCCTTTTTTTCGTCAAGCTCACGCAGAGCAAAAAACAACCTTTGTGCCTGTGAAAGAGGGTCGTTCTCACTGCCGAAAGTTACTGTAATTTTATTGCTGAAATACTGCTCCTCGCCCTCAAAACACATTACCGCATCCGCATCCGATAATTGAGCAAAAGACAAAAATTCTAAGAAATTGCCTCTTACCACGGTAAGCTCGGCTTTGGGAGAATAGTGCTTATACATCATACCCGGTGAGGGTGCTGTTTCCCCCTCTTTCATGGGTTTAAGAATTGAATCAGCAACATCCACTTCACCCAAAACCTCTTTAAGCTGTTCGAGTGTTACACCACCGGGACGGCAAAGAATCGGCACAGGAGTTGCAAGTGAAATAACGGTTGATTCAACACCCACGTTACACTCACCGCCGTCACATATCGCATCTGCCCTGCCCGTCATATCCGCTTCAACGTGTTCAAAAGCGGTGGGGCTGGGAAATCCCGAAATATTTGCCGAGGGTGCGGCAAGAGGACAAGATAATTCAATAATTTTGTTTGCCACGGGATGTGAGGGGAATCTTATTGCAATAGTGTCAAGTCCGCCGCTTGTGGCAAGGGGGACTTCGTCTTTCTTCGGAAGAATTATTGTAAGAGGGCCGGGCCAGAATTTTTCGGCAAGCTTTTTTGCACTTTCCGGCACTTCCTTTGCCAATAAATATATCTGCTCAAATGAGGAAATATGCACGATGAACGGATTATTACTCGGTCTGCCCTTTGCCTCGTAGACGTATTTTACCGCATCTTCATTGAAGGCATCAGCCGCAAGACCGTAAACCGTTTCGGTGGGTATGGCAACAACACCGCCGCTTTTTAAAATATCCGCCGCAGTCTGTATATCCGAAATATCTTCATTTATATCATAAGTTTTTAGTTTTAATGTGTTTTTCAAAATTATCACCGATTTTCAAAAAAATCCGTAGGGAGCGACGCCCTCGTCGCTCCGATTAATGAGCATCTGCACAAAACAACAAAAAAACATCATGCCTCCCTCATTGAGGGAGGTGTCGCCGACAGGCGACGGAGGGAGTAAATGCAGTTAAAATTACAGCAACACCGTCATTTTTTACTCCCTCAGTCTGCTTCGCAGCCAGCTCCCTCCCAGAGGGAGCCAAGAGATTCTCTTTGTTGAATCTGTGTAAACTTTGCGGAGCGACGAGGGCGTCGCTCCCTACAATTTTATCCGTTATTTTTCAGTTTCTCTGCCGTATCTGCCGTGATAAGTGAATCAATAACCTCATCCAAATCGCCGTTAAGTATAGCATCAAGTTTATAAAGTGTAAGCCCGATTCTGTGGTCGGTAACTCTGCCCTGTGGGTAGTTGTAGGTACGGATTCTTTCACTTCTGTCGCCCGTTCCCACCTGTGAACGTCTTTCGCCGTCAATAGCCGCCTGCTGTTTGCGACATTCTTCATCATAAAGTCTTGCACGAAGAAGCTCAACAGCTCTGTCCTTATTCTGGTACTGGCTGCGTTCAACCTGACATTCAACAACCGTTCCCGTAGGCACGTGGATAACACGCACCGCAGAAGATGTTTTGTTAACTTTCTGACCGCCTGCACCGCTTGCACGGAACGCTTCAAACACAAGGTCAGCCTCGTTAAGCTCAAATTCAACAGCCTGTGCTTCGGGAAGAACGGCAACCGTAACGGTTGATGTATGGATTCTGCCGCCCGATTCAGTTTCGGGTACACGCTGAACACGGTGAACGCCGCTTTCAAACTTAAATCGGGAATACGCACCCTCACCGTTTATCATAAAGCTGATTTCCTTAATGCCGCCAAGCTCCGTTTCGTTAAGGTTCATAACCTCAATTTTAAAGCCCTTTGTTTCCGCATACATGGAGTACATTCTGTAAAGGTCATAAGCAAACAATGCACTTTCCTCGCCGCCTGCACCACCACGTATTTCAACGATAACGTTCCTGTCGTCGTTGGGGTCACGGGGCAGAAGAAGAATTTTTAATTCATCATAAAAAGTTGCCATATCAGCCTTTGACTGTTCAAACTCTTCCTGCACCATTTCTTTAAAATCCTTGTCAAGACCGCCGGAACTGAGCATTTCCTCAGCTTCCGCATGGGCACTTTCTGCGGATTTATACTGCCTGTATTTTTCAACAATGGGAGTTAAATGTTTAAGCTCCTTCATAAGTGCGGTATACTTTTCCATATCCGACGCAACGTCACTGCTGCACAGCAAAGCGTTAACCTCTTCAAATCGTTTTTCAACGGTAACAAGTTTATTAAGCATATATTTCTCCGTTCATAATTTATATATAATAGTATAATCATAATTATAGAAATGTCAATCATGCAAAAGTAAAAATCGAGAAAAAACAAGAAACTTTATTAAAAATTAAAGAAAATCAAAGAAATAAAGAGCTAAATTAAAATCAAATTAACTTTTTGACCATTTTTGACCTTTGACATTTTTTCAAAAATCAATATAATATCAATTACAAAGTCAAAGAAAGTCAAAGTCAAACAGGAGATGAAAAAGAATGAATCTCAGCAACGAAATAGCAAAAATACTTATTGATATGTTGGAAGAAAACGGCAGAGCAGAAATAAAACGCAACGAATTTGCTCAGCAGTTGGGATGTGTTCCGAGCCAGATAAACTACGTTATATCGTCACGGTTTACGCCCGAGAGGGGCTATACCGTGGAAAGTCAGCGGGGCGGCGGCGGTTACATCAAAATCACCCGTATAAATTATAATACTAAAGAGCAGATTCTTATGCATATTATTAACTCGATAGGTGATTCAATCGGCGAGCAATCCGCAAAGGCAATCATCATTAACCTTAACCACAGGGAAATGCTGGATGCGGAAAAAGCAAAAATCATGCTTGCGGCACTTAACGAAAATTGCTACAAATCAGTTCCGCCCGAGTTCAGAAATAAAATCCGTGCGGCTATATTAAAACAAATG
>CAZBVV010000132.1:0-4368 GCA_964495345.1 uncultured Eubacteriales bacterium | reverse complement strand
GTCTCTTACAAAAGAACAGGCAATAGAGTGCTTTGATTTTACAAAAGCTCCCGACACCAAAATGATTCCGCAGATTGTTGAAGAATCTGACGGTGTTGTAAAAGAAAATCTTATAGGTGAAAGTGCAACGGATTGCTTTATCGTAAACAGATATAAATTAAAGGTTGGCAAAACCATTCTTAATATTTCCGACAGCTATGGTGTATATATAGTCACCGCAGGTGAGGGAACTGTTGAGGGTGCTGAATATAAAAAAGAAATCAAAAAAGGTGATTATTTCTTTATGCCTGCTTGCTGTATGGGTAAATTCAGCATAAGCGGTAATATGGAAATTGTTGAATGTTATTAAAGGAGAACAATATGAACAGATACGAAAGTGCAAAAGAAATATATGCTTCTTTTGGTGTTGATACCGAAAAAGCTATTGAAACATTAAAGGATGTTACAGTTTCAATTCACTGTTGGCAGGGTGACGACGTAGGGGGATTTGACAATCTTGAAAGCCTTTCCGGCGGTATTCAGGCTACGGGTAATTATCCCGGAAAAGCAAGAACTGCCCAGGAGCTTATGGCTGATATTGACAAGGCATTCTCACTTATCCCCGGCAAGAAAAAGCTCAATCTTCACGCAAGCTATGCAATTTTTGAAGATGGCGAGGCTGTGGGCAGAGATGCTATCGAACCCAAGCATTTTGAAAAGTGGGTTGAGTTCGCAAAAGAGAGAAATATGGGACTTGATTTTAATCCTACTTTCTTCTCACATCCTATGGTTAAGGATAATCTTACACTTTCTTCACCCGATGAAGAGGTGCGTACATATTGGGTAAATCACGGTAAGGCTTGTGTGAAAATTGCAGAGTATTTTGCAAATGAAACAGGTGTGCCCTGTGTTCTTAATATCTGGATTCCCGACGGCTACAAGGATATTCCTGCTGACAGAATGGGACCCAGAGCAAGATTTAAAAAGAGTCTTGATGAAATTCTTTCCGTTCCTTATGATAAATCAAAGGTTTATGTAACTCTTGAGTCAAAGGTGTTCGGTATCGGTCTTGAAAGCTATACTGTAGGCTCTGCCGAATTTACACTTTCATATTCCGCATCAAAGGGTATCACTCCTCTTATGGATAACGGACATTATCACCCTACTGAGGTTGTGTCCGACAAAATTCCCTCATTGCTTCTTTTTAATGAGAAAATTGCACTTCATATTACAAGAGCAGTCCGTTGGGATAGTGACCACGTTGTTATTTTTGATGACGAAACAAAGGAAATTGCAAAGGAAATCGTAAGAAACGATGCTCTTGACAGAGTGTTTATTGCAACAGATTATTTTGATGCGTCAATTAACCGTATTTCCGCTTGGATAACAGGTGTAAGAAATGTGCAGAAAGCATTACTTTTTGCACTGCTTGAACCTAATGCAAAAATGCAGTCTCTTCAGAATAACAACGAAATGACTGAGCTTATGTATCTGCAGGAAGAAATGAAAACAGCACCTTTTGGTGATGTTTGGGCAGAATATTTGGGCAGAACAGGTGTTGTGGCTGATTATCTTACCGAAGTTAAAAATTACGAAAAAGATGTATTGGAGAAAAGAGTATGAAAGACATTTTAACAGCACCTTTTATTGAAGAAATGAAAAAAATGACGGCAAATATGTACCGTCTTGGCTGGGATGAAAGAAACGGCGGCAACATCAGCTATATGCTTGATGTGAACGAGGTTGCCGAATATCTTGACCTTGATAATGTTATAAGAACGATTCCCACAGGCTTTGATGCAACTGACCTTATCGGCAAAATTTTTGTTGTTACGGGTACAGGTAAATATTTTAAGAATGTGGAGGGTGATCCCGAAACAAACTTAGGTATTATCCGTATTGCAAAGGACGGCACAACAGCAGAGCTTCTTTGGGGCTACAAAGACGGCAGTAAGTTTACATCTGAATTGCCTGCACACCTTATGAGCCATATGGCAAGACTTAAGGTTGACCACGAAAACAGAGTTGTTATGCATACACATCCCACGTATACACTTGCTATGAACTATGTTCACGAGCTTGATGAAAAGAAATTTACACACACTCTTTGGGAGATGTGTACGGAGTGTATCGTTGTATTCCCCGACGGTGTAGGCGTTCTCCCTTGGATGCTTTGTGGTACAAACTCAATCGGTGAAGCAACAGCAAAGAAAATGGAAGAATTCAGACTTGTTGTATGGGGTATGCACGGCATCTACGGTGCAGGTAAAACCCTTGATGAAACATTCGGTCTTATCGAAACCGTTGAAAAAGCGGCACAGATTTATATGCTTACGGCACATCTGCCCAGAGTGAATACAATTAAAGATACCGAAATGGTAGAGCTTGCAGAGTTCTTTGGTGTAAAGTACAGAAAGGATTTTCTTAATATCTGATAAACAATAATTTATCAGTTAGTAGTGAGAAGTGAGGAGTTGTGGAAAAGGATCCGCCTTTTAAACCATTTAAATTCAAGCCGCCTTGCGGCTTCCTTAACTCCTAACTCATCACTCCTAACTCCTAACTACAATAATTTTGAGGAACGCTAAATTATTGTTAGTGTGATTTAAAACATGATGTTACTGCTGCGGGGTCATATTCGGGGAACAGGGTTCTGTCCGAGAGAATAACGGCTCTGCAAATGGCGTATCTGCCGTATTTATCATTAATGGCATCTTTTGTCTGCTCGATTTTTTCCATTTTTGCGTCACGGATGCTGTCTGTGAAAAATGAGAGCTGAACAGGTGAATCTGCATTACACAGCTGTGTTACACGCACTCCCACAGACCTCAACGGCAGAGTAAAATTATAATTTTCTCTTAACAATTTCATGGCGGCATTACAGACATCACCCGAAATATCGGTTGGAGCATCAAGCTTTATCTGCCTTTCAAATGAGGTAAGGTCGTTGCTCCTAAGGTGTATCTGCACAACGCTTCCTTTGAGTCTGTGTTTTCGCAGGCGTCTGCATACCTGCTCGGACAATAAATTGAATATGAGTTTTGCATCGGTTTCATTTTCCATATCCCTTGGGGTTGTGGTGCTGTTACCGATGCTTTTTATTGTTTCAGCCTGCGTCAGCCGTCTGACAGGGGACATATCAAGTCCGTTTGCGTAGGAGTAGAGCATTCTTCCGTTTTTGCCGAATTGAGCAACAAGAAAATTCTCCGATGTATTTGCGAGCTCACCTATGGTTTTTATGTCTAATCTGTTGAGCTTAGCTTTTGTGGCTCTGCCAACATATAAAAGCTCTTCAACGGGCAGAGTCCAGACTAATTCTTTGTAATTTTCAGGTGAAATAACTGTTACCGCATCGGGCTTTTTGTAGTCACTGCCAAGCTTTGCAAATACCTTGTTATATGAAACGCCTACCGAAATTGTTAAGTCAAACTCTTTTTTTACTCTTTTTCTAAGCTCATTTGCAATTTTTACCCCGTCACCGAAAAGAGATATGCTGCCGCTTGTGTCAAGCCAGCTTTCATCCATGCCGAACGGCTCAACCTGGTCGGTGTATTCGCAGTAAAGATTGCGTACAGCCGTGCAGTATTCGTCATAAAGCTCAAAATTGGGCTTTACCACCTTTAAATCGGGGCATTTCTGCCTTGCAGAAAGCAAAGGCTCACCTGTTTTTATGCCGAATTTTTTTGCACAGTCATTTTTTGCAAGAATTATGCCGTGACGCATTTCTTCGTCACCGCCAACAGCAAATGGGATTGTTCTGTATTCCGGATGTGATATGGATTCAATACTTGCAAAACAGTTGTTTAAATCCGCATGAAGAATGGTACGCATAAAAAAGCTCCTCGAACATTTGTTTGATTTGATTATAGCAAACATTTGTTCTTTTGTCAATAGTTTTTACAGCGACCTTTTAAATTATGTTACAGACCGAAGCTTACCGAAAGTGCCTGATTGATTTTTACCATTTCCGTTTCATCAAGACATCCCATGCGTTCTCTGAGCCTTGTTTTGTCAAGAGTACGCACCTGTTCAAGCAACACGATGGAGTCCTTTGCAAGTCCGCAGTCAACGGCGTGAACGCTGATGTGAGTGGGGAGCTGCGTTTTGAATTTTTTGCTTGTTATTGCGGCGGCTATTACCGTTGGACTATGTTTGTTGCCTACATCGTTCTGAACTATAAGTACAGGTCTTATTCCGCCTTGCTCCGAGCCAATTACGGGGCTTAAATCGGCATAAAATATATCTCCTCTTTTGATATTCATTTATTTTCACTCTCCGTTTGTTTTATCGCCGGCAGTAGTATTTTTGTCCGGAATAACAAACGATATACAAAAATAAACAATAATTTAGCGTAGCAGAAATTAAATGATATGCCATGTAGGGAGCGAC
>CAZBVV010000131.1:0-4379 GCA_964495345.1 uncultured Eubacteriales bacterium | reverse complement strand
AGGGCGTCGCTCCCTACGATTATCACTTTGATATTCCGATAAATTATTGTTTACAAGAAAACGGCTTTCGCCGTACGCCTACGGCGACCGTTTTCGGATAGTCCATCGCCGTGCCCGCAGGGCAAATCGGCGGGACATATAATTTTTTTGCTTTATGGAAACGCAGTTTCCTATAAAGTAAAAAAAGAGCCGCATTTCTGCGGCTCTGTTACTTTCATTCAACGATTTTTACAGAATAGACTGTAAAAATCTGTGCCGGATATGTTTCTTGTATCTGCCCGTCATAGGTAACTGTAACTTTATCACCTTTTGAAAGATATGGCAGGTCGGATAAATCGGTTGTGCTTACATATATTTTATCGCTTGATTTATATTCGTTCGTATCCTTATCAGGCTCAACGACAATATAATTTTCACCGTTTTGAATTACTTTTGCATCAAAGCTGTATACTGTTACGGCAGCTGTTGTGTCCTCTTCGGATAATTCAGATGTATTTTGCTCCATTGAGTAGTTTTCGGGAGTATCTGCTATTTCAAATTCAAGCGTAGCTATATATTCAGTTGATTCTCCCTCAAATTCAAAACTGAATTCAATGCTGTATCTGCCCGGTTTTGATAAATCGTAATATTTAAGGCTGAAATCCCTTGTAGTGTATTTTTCGCTGAACGTATAGAGCAGGGAATTCCACGCAAGATTATCAATAGTTGGGTCGCATTGGATTTTCTCACCGTCAATGCGATAAACCTTGTATTCCGAGCCGTATGTAATGGTTTTACCTGTATCATTTTTCCAGAATGCCTTGATGTACGGTGTATCGGAGCTGTAATCTGCTTCAATAATGCCGATATCCACATTTTCACAGTCCGTATAACCGGTTGTACCTGATATACTTAAACCGTTGGGCAGATTTTCTGCCGTTGCGTTTCGTTTAACGGTTTTCAGCTTGCAAACCTCATGAACATAGTAATCACCGTTACAGGGAAGCCAGGCATAAATTAAAGCACCGTTTGAAAATTTAATAAACATCTTTATATCTTTTTGGGCAGTCAAATCAAAAACAGATGTACCGGTGTATACTTTTTTAATTTTGAGCTGGCTGTAAAAAGAGGGGAGCTTTTCCATAACAAGTTTCAGCAAATCATTATAATCTTCGGTTTCGGAAAGCTGACTTTGCACGTTTACAGAATAATTTACTCCGTCTTCTATGTATCGGGACATAATCAGCTCTTCGGATATGTAGAATCTTACGTCCATTTGCTCTTTGTTTGCTCTGTCTGCACCTATAATATCCTGTTCATAATACTTTGACGGAGCAAAAATGTTGCCGCCGATATCTGCATTTACTGAATAGGTCATAATACTCGTCGCAACGCCCATTATAACCGCAACTGCAATTAAAATTGACAATACAGTTTTGATTGATTTGTTCATTTGTATTCCTCCTCAAGATATTCCTCAAAAGTAATACCGTGTTCATATATATATTCTGCTACATCATACCCAACATATCTGAAATGCCATGGCTCATAATTTATGCCTGTAATTTCCGTTGCATCGGCAGGGTATCTTAAAATAAAACCGTATTTATAGCAATTTTTTTCAAGCCATTGGTACACCTTTTCGCTTGACCCCTCACGGGCATTTATATCAACGGCAAGTCCTGTATGATGCTCGCTGTAACCGGGCAGAGCAACCCATTTGTTAGCTTCTTTCTCGGCTTCATTCTGCGAATACCCCTCATTAAGATACGCATTTACCTTGTCATCATATAGTTGTTGTTGCTTGTCCATAGTTCTGTAACCTGATGTAACTATAGGGTCTATGCCGAGATTTCTTGCATCGTTGAACATATTTTGCAAGTCCGTGTAAATAATCGCATTAATTATTTCACCGTTGCTCAGCGTAACAGTTTCAAATTCATAATCTTCGTTAATCTCGTTCCATGCATTTACAAGTATAAGAGATTCCGGCAGCTCTGAATTACTTACAACATAATGACCGTCAATGCTATCGTCAAAAATATTGTAAACGCCTACAGCAATTCCTGCACACAGGGCAATAATAATTAAAAATGATATTAATTTTTTCATATCATGCCTCCTTATGCTTACATTGTATCTGACTGAATTTAAGATAAGTATAAAAAATTATAAAGAAATTGTAAAGATAAAATTGAAAAAATGAGGTCAAAAAAAGCGAACCTCATTTGTGATTAAATATTAAGTAATAATTCAGAACAAACCAATCAAGCATCTATCCTTGAGGGAAGTGTGTTCTCTCAGCTAAATATTGTTTGTCAAAATAACGGCAAGGTGTTCCCTGCCGTTTTAATTTTATCCTATTTCATCAAGTTCTGACATCCAGATTCTTACCGATGCATCGGACGGCATTCGCCAATCACCTCTTGGTGAAAGACCTACACTGCCGATTTTAACTCCGTCGGGCATACAGCTTCGTTTAAACTGCTGTGTGAAAAATCTTCTGTAAAAAGTTTTAAGCCATTTAAGCACGGTATCACCGTCAAAATCATCCTTGAATGCGGTGCAAGCCAGAGTATAGATTTTCTTTGGCGAAAAGCCGTAACGCAGAACATAATAAATAAAGAAGTCGTGCAATGCGTAGGGTCCCACAAGGCTCTCGGTCTGCTGTGCGATATTTCCTTTTTCATCGGGTGGAAGAAGCTCGGGACTGATAGGCGTAGCAATAACATCCGTAAGCACATCCTCGCACCCCTCAAAAATGTTCTTTTTAGCAATAACCTCAATTATTTTGCTGATAAGTGTCTTAGGCACATCAGCATTTACACCGTACATACTCATGTGGTCGCCATTATAGGTACACCAACCGAGAGCAAGCTCGCTTAAATCTCCCGTGCCGATAACAAATCCGCCAACATCACAGGCAATATCCATAAGAATCTGTGTACGTTCACGAGCCTGAACATTCTCAAAGGTAACATCAAGTTTATTTATATCGTGTCCGATATCACGACAATGAAGCGTACAAGCTTCTTTAATATTAACCTCTCTTGCATCAACACCCAGAAGTTTCATAAGCTGTAATGCGTTATTATAAGTCCTGTCCGTAGTGCCGAAGCAAGGAAGTGTAACAGCAATAACATCCGATGCACTTCTGCCGAGCTTTTTCATGGCATTTACGGTAACAAGTATTGCAAGAGTGGAATCAAGACCGCCCGAAACACCGATAACAGCTTTACCGCCTGTTATTTTTAGCCGTTTTGCAAGAGCACAAGTCTGCATTTCAAAAATATTTAAGCAACGTTTTTCACATTCAGCCCTATCTGTAGGAATAAACGGACTTTTGGGAATTTTTGCATAATTTCCGTCTGCATTAAGTACATCATTTTCTGTAAAAATCTTTACTTTCCGCATATCCTGAGCAAAATATAAGCACTCACCAAAAGTCTTATTTCTTAACCTGTCAGCACGTATTTTACCCATGTCAACATCAGCACAAAGAATGTAATCGGAGTCAATAATTTTAGAATTTTCAGCTATAATACTTCCGTTTTCGGCGACAAGAGAATGCCCCGGATAAATTGCGTCTTGTGTAGATTCACATTCGCCTGCCGATACATAAGCATAAGCACAAATATTTCTTGCAGATGTATTTTTTACGGTTTCTGTCGTGTATTCACGTCTGCCCACAATTTCATTACTTGCAGAAAGATTTAATATCAACTCTGCACCGGCTAAAACAAGTCTTGTTCCTGTTGAAACGGGAGCAAAAGCATCTTCACCCAATTCAACACCGAATTTTACACCTTTATATTCAAAAACAAGGTTATTTCCCACGGGAATTTCAAAATCGGAGTCAATTTCATCTGCTGAAGAAAACCATCTGCGTTCATAAAATTCATTGTAATTCGGAATATGTGTTTTAGGCACAATGCCGCAGATTTTACCGTTTGAAATAACTGCCGCACAGTTGAAAAGTTTTGACTCAATCACCATTGGTAAACCTACGACAAGTGCAAAATCATACTTTTTGCTTTCCTTGACAATGCGTTCAAGCTGATTTTCAGCCTCGTCAATAAGTGTTTTCTGCAAAAACAAATCCTGACAGGTTGCACCTGTTATGCACAATTCGGGAAAAACAGCAATATCTGCATTCTTATCCCCGATTTCACACATTTTTTCAATAATTTTATCTGCATTGTACTTTGCATCACCAACAGAAAGGTCGGGAACGGCAACAGCAACTCTTAAATAATCATACATAAAATCACCTGTATATATAATAATACTATCGGTACAGTTTGTCAATAAAATTGATATGTGCTGA
This sequence comes from uncultured Eubacteriales bacterium, assembly GCA_964495345.1. Classification (GTDB taxonomy): domain Bacteria; phylum Bacillota; class Clostridia; order Oscillospirales; family Acutalibacteraceae; genus UBA1081. The sequence continues at coordinate 73 of CAZBVV010000131.1, read as the reverse complement.
AATTATTATTACCAACTGAACAATAATTTAGCATAGCAGAAATTAAATGATATGCCATGTAGGGAGCGACGCC
>CAZBVV010000130.1:0-4385 GCA_964495345.1 uncultured Eubacteriales bacterium | reverse complement strand
CGTCGCTCCCTACATGGCATATCATTTAATTTCTGCTCAGCTAAATTATTGTTTATTATTTTTAAAACAATGGTTGCAATTAGCCATTGTTTGTGTTACAATTACTCGCGTACGAAAAAATTAAGCGGACAAGCAGTTCCGTAAAAAAGGAGAGAATGACCCCAATGGAGGTAATTTTTGGCAACATATCTAATATGGAATTAAAACAGGTCATCATGTGGATAATCGGCGGCGTTCTTATTTATCTTGCAATTAAAAAAGATATGGAACCCACTCTTCTGCTCCCCATGGGCTTTGGTGCAATTCTTATCAACCTGCCCGAATCCGGTGCAAAAGCAGTTATTGACCACCTTTTTGAAATCGGTATTGAATCAAACGAGCTTATGCCGTTGATACTCTTTATCGGTATCGGTGCGATGATTGACTTTGAACCGCTTTTAGGCAATCCTAAACTTATGCTTTTCGGTGCGGCGGCACAGTTCGGTATATTCTTTACCCTCTGTCTTGCATCACTCTTCGGATTTGACATTTATGATGCGGCATCAATTGCAATTATCGGTGCGGCGGACGGTCCCACATCTATCTTCGTTGCACAGACGCTCAACTCAAACTACACAGCGGCGATTATGGTTGCGGCTTATTCGTATATGGCTCTCGTGCCTATTGTTCAGCCTCCTATCATTAAGCTCTGCACAACGAAAAAAGAGCGTCAGATAAGAATGAAGTATTCAAACAAAAAGGTTTCAAAAACAACAAAAATTCTCTTCCCCATCATTGTAACAATCATCGTTGGTATTGTTGCACCTGATGCAGTTGCACTTATCGGTTTCCTTATGTTTGGCAACCTTATCAGAGAATGCGGTGTTCTTAACTCCCTTTCAGATACAGCACAGAACGTGCTTGCAAACCTTATTACAATATTCCTGGGTCTTACAATAGCATCAAGAATGACAGCAGCAGAGTTCCTCAGAGGCGAAACAATCCTTATACTCTGTCTCGGACTTTTCGCATTCGTGTTCGACACATTTGGCGGAATCATGCTTGCAAAGATTATGAACCTTTTCCTCAAGGAAAAAATCAATCCCATGATTGGTGCGGCAGGTATCTCTGCATTCCCCATGTCATCACGAGTTGTCAGCAAAATGGCTCTCAAAGAAGACCCTCAGAACTTCATCCTTATGCAGGCTGTAGGTGTTAATGTTTCAGGTCAGATTGCTTCGGTTATCGCCGGCGGTCTTATCCTCTCTCTTGTAAGATAAGGAGGTAATATAATGGAATTCAGTATTGAAAACTTACTTGCTTCACTTCCCATCATGGGCAAAGGTATGTTGGGCATATTTATTGTTACGGCAGTTATTATTCTTGTTGTTATGGCTCTTAACTACACAACATCACCCAGAACAAAAAAGAAAAAAGAAGACAAACAGTAAAAAACCAATTAAGATTGACCGACACAGAATCCTGTGCCGGTCTTTTTATATATAAACATAAACAACAATTTAGCGGAGCTAAATTATTGTAGTCAGGAGTGAGGAGTGATGAGTTAGGAGTTAAGGAAGCCGCAAAGCGGCTTGGATTTAAATGGTTCAAAAGGCGGAGCCTTTTCCACAACTCCTCACTTCTCACTCATCACTGCTAAATTATTGCTTATTTGTCACATCAGATTTTTACCTATACTATAAAAAGGCACTCTCCACAGAAAGTGCCTTTTATTATTTAATTATTATTAAGCCTTTTCAGCGGCTTTCTTTTCTTCTCTGTACTTTTCTCTTTCGTCGTAGGGAAGAAGGAACTCTGTAAGGTCTTTGTACTTAACCTTGATATCTTTCTTCTTATAAATAACATTTATAACGATTTCGGCAACGAAAGCAAGGATAATACCGATTGCACCGAGAGGATTAACTGTTGCGGAGAAAATTTCGGGTACTGCACCGTTCATCATTGAAACCCAAGCAATCATGCCAACCTGTGCGATAACCGTGAAAACGATACCAACAACAGCAGTTGTAATGTTACGCTTTATACCGTTTTTGCCGCAAGCAAACATAAGATTTACGATGTTTACAATAGCAACAACCAACGCAACAACAAGACCGAGAAGTGCAACAAGATAGCATATGTATGCTGTTCCTACAACACCTGAACCTACAGCACCAAGCAACTGATCAAAATCAAGATTCATAAATACCTTTGTAATGACTGTAACAAGGTTAACGCTGATTGTTTCCGCATAATAGGGAAGATTAACAACAACCTTGCCCATGGGAAGAAGCGTTGCAACCAAAGGCAACAAGGAAATAACAAGTCTTACTATTGCAAGAGGTGAACCGATTGTTGCAGATTTAAGCCTGTCAAAGCTGGGCTGTGTACAAGCGTGCTCAAACTCTGCCCTGTCGGCTTCCTTTTTAAGAGTTTCTTCCATGCCATAGTAAACAAGATTAACACCACAAACGGGACATTCCGGTTTTGTATCTACCATTGAAAGTTTATAACTGCACTTAGGGCAAAAAGCTGCCATAATTCATCACCCATTCAAAAAATATAGTTCTTAAAGAATTTTAACATATTATTTAAAAAATAACAAGTCTTTTTATACATTTTTTTCAATTAAAGCAACGATTTATTGATATCAAGGTTGTATTCTTCACAAACTTCTATAATTTGTTCCGCTGTGGGACGAATTTTCTTGCCGCCCATTGAAATAACCTTAACAAGAATCTCCGCCGCTTTTTCAACTGTTTCGATTATACCGAAAACAGATTTAAAGTCTTCGCCGGAGCTGAAGATTCCGTGCATTGACCATACGACAACATCATACGTCTTGAATTTTTCCGCCGTAGCCTTTGCAATATCAATACTGCCTGTAAGCATAAGAGGAAGAATGCCCACACCACGAGGGAATACAACAGCACATTCGGGCATCATATCCCAGATTTCACGGGTAAAATCCTTATCATTCTGCGGAAGAACAAATGTAAGAGCAATAGTGTTAACGGGATGCACGTGCATAACAAGTCTGTGCTTGCCGTTAGTAATGTCTTTTTTAACGCTGTGATTAAGAAGATGAGTGGGAAATTCACTTGTAGGTCTGCCGCCCGAAACAAGTCCCCATACGATTTTGTACTTTGTACCTGTTTCATCAATAAGAGCTATGCACACGCTGTTTTCGGGGTCAGCCTTTGTATAGCGGAAATACTTACCGCTGCCTGTTACAAGAAAATACTCATTTGCGAGATTTTCAACGGTAACACCGATTTCAGCCCAATCCTTCTCATAAGAAAACTCATCTTTGATTTGTGCAATATCTTCCTCGCTGATACGGTATGACATATTACCGCCGTTGCGTTCATTCCAACCAAGTGAACAGCAAAGGTCAACCATATCTATAAATTCATTAAAAAATTTTGCATCTAAAACTTTCATCATTAATCTCCACAAAATCAATTACAGCTTTGCCGCAATCGCTGCTTTTGCCTTTGCACAAATATTCTGTGCGTTAAGACCGTAGATTTCAAGCAATTCAAGTGCGGGACCTGATTTGCCGAATGTATCCTCAACGCCAACACGCATTACGGGAACAGGTGTTGTTTCGCAAACAACCTCTGCAACTGCAGAACCAAGACCGCCGATAACGCTGTGTTCCTCTGCTGTTACGATTGCACCCGTCTTTTTAGCCGCATCAATAATAATATCACGGTCAATGGGCTTGATTGTAGCCATATTGATAACAGCCGCATCAACACCGTCTGCTTTGAGCATTTCTGCCGCCTGCAACGCTCTTTCAACAAGAAGACCCGTTGCAACAATCGTAACATCCTTACCCTCTTTAAGGTAAACGCCCTTGCCGATTTCGAACTTATAATTTTCATCAAAAACTCTGGGGACTGCAAGTCTGCCGAATCGCATATAAACAGGTCCGTTCATTTCAGCGGCGGCAAGAACTGCAAGTCTTGCTTCAACATCATCGGCAGGATTAATGATTGTCATGCCGGGAATTGTTCTCATAAGAGCAATATCCTCACAGCACTGATGGCTTGCACCGTCCTCACCAACGGAGATACCTGCATGAGTTGCACCAATCTTAACATTAAGATGAGGATAGCCTATTGTATTTCTTACCTGTTCAAAAGCTCTGCCTGCGGCAAACATAGCAAAGGATGATGCAAAAACAGTATAGCCTGCCGTTGCCATACCTGCGGCAACACCCATCATGTTGCACTCTGCAATACCGCAGTCAATAAATCTTTCGGGAAATGCTTTTTTAAACATACCTGTTTTTGTAGCGGCGGCAAGGTCAGCATCAAAAACTATAACCTTGTCATTTTTTTCGCCAAGTTCAACGAGAGCCTTACCGTAGGCATCTCTTGTTGCGGTTTTAATTACAT
>CAZBVV010000129.1:0-4434 GCA_964495345.1 uncultured Eubacteriales bacterium | reverse complement strand
AAATGTTTGTTTCAATGAATTGGATCAACGAATATGTTGATTTAAGCGGTCTTGACCTTAAAGATATCATCCACCGCTTTACTCTTTCCACCGCAGAGGTAGAAGATATTATTTACAAGGGCAACGATATTGAAAAAGTTGTTGCAGGTAAAATTATTTCAATAGAAAATCACCCCAACTCAAAGAAGCTCCATCTTCTTAAAGTTGACATTGGCAGCGAAGTGCTTGACATCGTTTGCGGTGCTCCCAATGTAAGACTTGACATGGTAGTACCTGTTGCTACAGCAGGCGGCAGAGTCTGCGGCGGTGAAATCAAAAAAGCAGTTGTTGCAGGTTATGAATCGTCAGGTATGTGCTGTTCCGAATCAGAGTTGGGCATCAGCGACGATCATTCAGGACTTATGGAGCTTTATGCTGATACAAAGCTGGGTACAGATATATGCGATATTTTCCCGATTAAAGACGTTATTTTTGAAGTTGATAATAAGTCACTCACAAACCGCCCCGACCTTTGGGGACATTACGGCATCGCAAGAGAGTTCTCTGCAATTACAAAAAGACCTCTCAAGCCCCTTTCAATCGACGAGAGCGATTACAGCGAGGGGGATGAAATCCCCGTTGCAATTAACAGCGATTATGTTTACAGATATTCAGCACTGCGTGTTAAGAATATTCAGAAGACAGTCAGCCCCGTTGATATGAGAATAAGACTTTTCTACTGCGGTATGAGAGGTATCAATCTTCTTGCTGACCTTACAAACTATGTAATGCTCGAAATGGGTCAGCCCATGCACGCATTTGACGGCAAAAAGGTTGATTCAATCGGTGTTGGCACACCTGCAGGCAAGGGTACATTCACCACTCTTGATGCAGTTGAAAGAGAAACTGACGAAAACACACTCCTTATTTACAATAATGACGAGCCTGTTGCAGTTGCAGGCATTATGGGCGGTCTTGATTCTGAAATCGTTGGTGATTCAAACAGCGTTGTGCTTGAATCTGCTAACTTCGACGGTGTTTGCGTAAGAAAAACATCTTCAAGACTGGGTCTTCGAACAGACGCATCAATGCGTTACGAAAAAATTCTTGACCCCGAAATGACAGTAACAGCAATCCGCCGTCTTGTAAAACTCCTTAAAGATATAGACTCAGGCTGCGAAGTTGCATCAAAGCTCTCGGATGTTTACAATAAAAAATATCCCGTAATTGAGCTTTCATTCGACAAGAAATATGTTGACCGCTACACAGGTATTGATATTTCAAACGAACAGATTATTGAAACTCTTACTGCTCTCGGCTTCGGTGTTAAGGCAGAGGATAACAAATTTGATGTAACAGTTCCCTCATGGAGAGCAACGAAGGATGTTACAATCAAAGCTGATATTATTGAAGAAATAACAAGAATCTACGGCTACGACAACTTTGCAATCACCACCACAAAGAGTGCACTCAAGCCCATCAGAGCAGAGGCAGTTAAGAGCGAGGATGCCCTTATTAAAGATTTGCTTGTAAACAAATTCAATCTTCACGAGGTTCATTCCTACATCTGGTGTGACGGCAAAAAATATAAGAAGCTCGGTATTGAGGTTGAGGATAATTGCAGAATCCTTAATATTCCTACTCCCGAAAACGGCACAATCCGTAATTCAATGATTCCCACACTTCTTACAATGGTTTATGAAAATAAATCTTATGCTCCCGCTTTCGGCATTTTTGAGTGCGGCAGAGTTGTTGACGGCTACAAAGAAAACGGCTACTGCAACGAGAGAAGACATCTTGGTATCGTTATGTTTGATAAGACATCAAGCGAGAAAGACCTCTATTTCAAGGTGCTTAATATGCTCAAGTTCGTTTTCCGTGATATTAAGCACGATGATGCAGATTTTGCAAAGTGCGAAATCACTCACGCTTATCAGCATCCCAAGAATACTGCATCCATTTCCTATAACGGAGAGAAAATCGGTGAGATGTTCACACTTCACCCCATGAATGCACAAAAGATTGATAAGAATGCGGCTATTGTTTGTGCTGAAATTGACCTTGACACTTTCTTTGGAATCAATGTAAGTGACGTTCAGTACAGCGACCCCTCAAAGTTCCCTGCAATCGACTATGACCTTTCACTTATTCTTGCTGACGGCAAAAAGTACGCTGACATCAAGGCAACATGGGAGAGCAAGAACATTCCCGAGCTTGCTTCTGCAAAAGTTATTGATATGTTCGATGACGGCACAACAAAGAGTATTGCAGTAAGACTTTCATTCTCAGCACCCGACAGAACTCTTGCTATGGATGAAATTCAGGCTCATATCGACGCTATTCTTGCTTCACTTTCAGAAATCGGAATTGCACTTAAGCAGTAATAAAAAAATTGCAGATACCTCATATTTATTGGGGTATCTGTTTTTTGTAGACAATAATTTAATTCATAATTCAAAATGCATAATGCATAATTAAGCAGAAAATTGAAATGGTGCGTAAAGTTTGGAATTCAAGCGTTATAATGGTTCAAAAGGCAAAGCCTTTTCCTCAATTATGAATTATGCATTATACATTATGCATTAGTAAATTATTGTTTATCTTTTTAATTGACAATAATATAAATTGTTGCTATGATTGTATCGGGTGAAATTTATGGAGAAAATAAAAAAGATTTTCGGCTTTTTTGCCGATTCGTTTTTTGAAAAGGTTATTGCAGCGTGGCTTTTTGCATCGGCTGTATTTACCGTGGCAACATTCAGCAAGATAAGTCTTGAAAACGCAAATGTTTTGCTGTATACAATGCTGTTTATATCATCTTTTACACTTTTCAGTTGTATGGGCTATAAAAAGAAAAATGTGTCAAAAGGGATTCTTATATTTTCCGTTTTTGCATTTTCACTTATTGTGCTGATGAATGACAACAGCATCTACACATTTATCGCTCTGGGCATTTTTTACACATTGGCAGTTTCTCATTATTTTAAACATAAAGACAGCCTTAGCATCAATCTGTCCGGGAAACAGACAATTATAATAACAGCAGTTTTTGTCCTGTTATTCTTTGGCGGTGTTACGGCAGTTTCCGTACTGCGATACACCACATACTCAGCTCCTAACTATGATTTGGGCATTTTTTCCAATATGTATTATCATATGAAAACCACATTGCAACCTCTTGTCAGCTGTGAAAGGGATAAAATTCTTTCTCATTTTGCGGTGCATTTTTCACCTGCGTTGTATGTGTTTTTACCTGTGTATTACATTTTTCCTTCCTCTGCAACGGTTGCCATATGCCAGACATTAGCTGTTTACAGTGGAGTTATCCCGTTTATTCTTATAATGAAACACAAAAAACTGCCTAATATCAATATTTGTCTAATGTCGGTAGTGTTTGTTGCAAGTGCGGCATTTTTAGGCGGATGTCTGTTCGATTTTCACGAAAACTGTCTGCTTGTACCGTTTCTGATGTGGATGTTTTATTTTTACGAAAAGCAAAAAACTCCCCTTCTGTTCATTTTTGCAGTTCTGACACTTATGGTAAAAGAAGATGCATTTGTATATGTTGCAGTTTTTGCGGTGTATATCATTATTGCAGACAAGAATTATCTAAAAGGTGCAATTCTTGCAGTAGGCTCAGTTTTGTATTTCATTTTAGCCTGTGCATATATAGAAAATTTCGGAACAGGAATAATGGCTTACAGATACGATGCATTAATAAGCGGTGATGATGGACTTTTTGGCATAATAAAAACTCTTTTTGCAAATCCTTCATATGCCGTAACGCAGATTCTCAATGAGAAGAATAACACCGCAGAAAAGCTGATATACTTTTTACAACTCACAGCTCCCCTCGGCTTTATACCGTTCTTTACAAAGAAAAAGTCAAGACTTATACTCATTTTGCCTATTCTTCTTAATTTGCTTACCGATTATGCTTATCAGTATGATATAACGTTTCAGTACAGCTTCGGAATCAGCACAATGCTTATGTATGCAAGCGTTTTAAATATTGGCGATATGCAAAATAAAAACCGTGATATTTTTTCTTTAACAGCAGTAGGGCTTTCAGTTTTGATGTTTACAATGATGTTTACGCCAAAATTTTCAACCTATGTAAACAGGCAGATTGTAAACAGTGCAGAATACACAGCTATGAACGAAGTAATTGACAGCATCCCCGACGATGCAACCGTAACGGCATCAACATTTCTTATTCCACATCTTTGCAACAGAGATGAAATTTATGAAATATATTATACCGACCATATTGACACAGATTACCTTGTGATTGATGTGCGTGAAGGATACAGAGAAGAATCTCTCCGATTAGCCGAAAAGTGGATAGCTGAGGGATATGTCCTTACTGATATGGGGAATGAGTATGTGCAGATATATACTAAACAATAATTTAGCGTAGCAGAAATTAAATGATATACCATGTAGGGAGCGACG
>CAZBVV010000128.1:0-4458 GCA_964495345.1 uncultured Eubacteriales bacterium | reverse complement strand
GTTATTGAGCCTTGGAAAACGAATATGGGAATAGCTGAAAATATGCAACCTTTGCCCATCGACGCAGTCATAATTACTATGATTATAAGGTCAAGAACAGCTTTTGCCGTAAGGATTGAATAATCACCGTAAATGCCATCTTTTATAGAGCCTACAACAGCCATCGCACCAATACAGATTGTGAGTGATGCGGTAACAAATCCGTCAACAAAAGAGCCGTCTTTTTCGCTCTTTGTTTTGCGTTTGAGCCATTCACCGAAGCTTTCCATTCTGCGGTCAATGTCAAGCAGTTCACCGATTATCGCACCGATTACCATTGAGCCGATCATCATCATTGTTCCGCCGCTTGAAATTTTGCCGTTTTCTACGGTAAACATCTCCTGTAATGCTCCCGAAATACCGATAAATATTACGCATATTCCGTTTGCTTTTATAAGTATATCACGGAAACGCTCGGGAATCTTTTTGCCGAATATCATACCAATCAGTCCGCCTGCAATTACGGCGGCTGTGTTTATTATAGTGCCTAAGCCTATCATTTTATCACCATTGTTAATGCATAATGCATAATTCATAATGCATAATATAACACTATTTTTTTTAAACTGCAAGCAGAAAATGAAAAAACACGGACAAAAATGCCCGTGTTCAATCTTGATAAAATAATTATTGTTTAAATTCATGCGACCAATTGTCTAACATATCTCTGCCGTATACGGCAGCTACACATTTACTGCATTCTTTTTTATTTGTAATACTGCCACATCTGCATCGTTGTTCATAAGAGAGCGGTTGTCCTGTTGCTCCGCAAATATAATTGCCATACGAATCTTCTTCAATACAATCACCAAAAAATATATCATTTTCAGATGTCTCAATTAATCCCAATTTCTCGTATTTTTCTATAAACTCTATATATTCTTTTGTGTTTATAATTGGATTTTCTTCGTTTGAACTAATAAAATTTCGATAGCATACACCAAGATTTATAAGCCCAAGTATTATTATTGCAGGACAAAAATCATCGATACCTAAATCTAATACAAGTGCAAATGCAATAAAATAAACAACAATTAATACTGCAGGTATTAACTTTTTATAGAAATATTTATTGTATGTTATTTTGTATTTTTGCTTTAGTTTTTTTGTTAATGCTTCTTTTTCTTTGACGTATTGGCTTTTTAATGGATGTTCTTCATACACATGATATAATCTTATTTTCTCTGATAATTTTAAATTTTTTATTTCTGATGTTTTCATTATTACAAGCTCCTACAAAATGTATGCGGCAACATTTTTTTGTTTTTTGTGTTGTTTATCTTTTATTCCAGTAGTCTTTATATACTTGGCAGTTCTCATATCCGTAACTGCCATTAAAACAATAATAGTCATGCATTACAGAATCATACATATACTGCTTTGTGATTTCACAGCAGTAATTACCGTGCTGGTTATAATAAGGACAATCCATGTTATGTACACCTCCTTTTGAATGAATAAAGTTTGATTGAATGCCGCATATTTATAGTATAGTCATAATTATGACTATTGTCAATACCCATTTTTCAAGATACCATAATATTGGTGGTAATTAATGATAAAATATGATCCTTTTTGGAATACGCTTAAAGACAGGGGTATGAGTACTTATACCCTTATCAATAAGTATGGAATCAGCAGTGCCACCATTGACCGTATCAGAAAAGGAGACGGAATTACCACACAGAAAATTAACGATTTATGTATTATTCTCCAATGTAGAGTGGAGGATATTATTGTTTTTCAGGAAGATTGAAAAATTTTCAATTTCCTATTGACAAACCGGTTTTTCTGTACTATAATATCAAGGCAAAACAAAGCAGACGGTTATGCCGTACTCACCTTGCAGATAAGGTTCTCGTAAGGTCAATATTCTTTCCCGATTGTTATTTTCGGGGGTTATTGTGCGAGTGCGGGTAGTTTTTATCTGCGCTTTTGTTTATTTTATCGGAGGTGTTGAACATCGGTACTAAGGAAATGCAGATTAATGAGGAAATCCGTGACAGAGAAATAAGAGTAGTTACGGACGACGGCGAGCAGCTCGGCATTATGTCAGCTTCAGAGGCTCTTAAAATCGCCACTCAGAGAAATCTCGATCTTGTTAAAATCGCTCCGCAGGCAAAACCGCCCGTATGTAAAATTATGAACTACGGCAAGTATAAGTTTGAAATGCAGAAGCGTGAAAAGGAAGCTAAAAAGAATCAGCATCAGATTGATATCAAAGAGGTTCAGCTTTCTTTAAACATCGACACGCATGACCTTGAAACTAAGGCAAATCATGCTAACAAGTTCCTTTCAAAGGGTAACAAAGTCAAAGTAGCTATCCGTTTCCGTGGCAGAGAAATGGCTCATCCCGAAAGAGGTATTGAGATAATGCAGACATTCGCTGAGATGTGCAGCGAAACAGGTGTTATTGAGAAACCTGCTAAGCTTGAAGGACGCATGATGCTGATGTTCCTTGCAGCTAAACCGAACAAGTAAATTTTAAGTAAAAAACAGGAGGAATTAATTATGCCCAAAATTAAAACAAACAGCGGTGCTAAAAAGCGCTTCAAGCTTTCCAAGAACGGCAAGCCCATCCGTGCTCATGCATATAAGTCACACATCCTCAACAAGAAAAGCACCAAGAGAAAGAGAAATCTTCGTAAAACAACTGTTGCTGACAAGACAAACGTTAAGCAGATCAAGAAGCTTATTCCTTACAAATAATTAATATCAGGAGGTAAATGACCAATGGCACGTATTAAAGGCGCTACAATGACTCGTAAGAGAAGAAATAAAGTTTTAAAGCTTGCTAAGGGTTACTATGGCTCAAAGTCAAGACTTTTCAAGACTGCTAAACAGGCAGTTATGAAGTCCGGTAACTATGCATACATCGGTAGAAAGCAGAAGAAGAGAAACTTCCGCCGTCTCTGGATTTCCAGAATTTCCGCAGCTTGCAAGCTCAACGGTATGAACTATTCAACATTTATGAACGGTCTTAACAAAGCCGGTATTACTCTTAACCGTAAGATGCTTTCAGAGATTGCAATCGCAGATCCCGCAGCATTTACAGCTCTTACAGAGCAGGCTAAGGCAGCACTTAAGTAATAAATGTCTATATTTGGGAATGCTCCGTTATGTGCATTCCCATTTTTCCATTTTCTAAGGTGTGAATTATGTTAAAATTAACAAGCAGAAATAACGATAAAATCAAGCACGCAGTAAAGCTGTGTAACGACAGTTCCGAGCGTAAGCGTACAGGCAGTTTTTTTCTTGAGGGGCTTCGTCTTTGCTGTGATGCGGCACTTAACGGGCATATTGCAGAAACTGTTTTTGTAACGGAAAATGCTCTTGAAAATCACGGTGATGAGCTTGCCGTTCTTCTTGACAGTGCAAAGGAAGTTTTTTGTATTACGGATGAGATTTCTCTTAAACTTTCCGATACAAAAAATCCGCAAGGTGTATTTTGTATATGTAAAACACTTGACAAATCTGATATTATTGATAAAATAAAATATAATGGTATGTATATTGCGTTGGAGAATGTCCAGACTCCCGGTAACTTAGGTGCAGTTGCAAGAACTGCCGAAGCGTTGGGACTTGACGGTATGATTGTCAGCGGCGGTTGTGATATTTACAATCCCAAAGCATTAAGAGCTGCTATGGGTTCGCTTTTAAGGCTGGATGTTATCACCGTTGATGATTTGCCCGCTTTTTTGAAAGATTGTGTAGCAAAAGGCATGAAAACATATGCCGCAGTACCCGATTTATCTGCATTACCGGTTACCCGTATGGATAAAAATGCAGGTATTATCTGTGCAGTCGGTAACGAGGGTAACGGTCTTTGTGAAAAAGTAATTTCTTCATGCTCCGATACAATTACCATTCCGATGAAAGGCAGAGCAGAATCGCTTAATGCAGCATCTGCCGCCTGTGTAATAATGTGGGAGATGGTCAGATGAAATGTCCTCCCGAATATTGGATATGGTTGCAAAGAACTCTCGGTGCAGGTAAGCATCTTGAAGAATTTTTTGCATATTTCAAGGACCCTATAACTCTTTATGAGGCTGGTCATGCCGAATGGATAAATTCGGGCGTATTCAATACAAAGGATGCACAAAAGCTCGTTCAGTTCAGCCCGTCACAGTCATATCTGATTATGAAAGAGTGTGCAAAGCAAGGCTGGGATATAGTAACGTACGATGACGAATACTATCCTGCAAGACTGCGTGATTTGGTAAATCCTCCCTGCGTACTTTATGTTAACGGTGATAAGAATATTCTTAAACACCCTCTTGGTATTGGCATGGTCGGAACCCGTGACGCATCGGATTACGGCTTGAATGTTGCCTCTGAGTTGTCATACTCACTTGCAGGAGCAGGTGCGGTTATTGTAAGCGGCGGTGCATTGGGTGTTGACAGTGCATCACATAAAGG
>CAZBVV010000127.1:0-4563 GCA_964495345.1 uncultured Eubacteriales bacterium | reverse complement strand
TTGTATTGATGAAAATGGTACATTTTCATCAATCGGAGCGACGAGGGCGTCGCTCACTACGATTATCACATCAATTTGGTGCTAAATTATTGTAAAAAAAACGGAGATGTTTTCCGCATCTCCGTCAAAACATTTTAAAACATTATTAATACAGTTGCCGCAACTGCAATCACCACGGAAATTACCGTTCTTACCGATGGTTTTTCTTTACGGACAAAGCTAATCAGCGTTGAAAAAGCCATTACACCGCCTGTTACGATTGGAAATTGCACCGATGCGGGCAGTTCTTTAAGTGCAATAAGAGAAAACAGGTTGCCCACGCCGTTGCTTGCGGCATATCCTGCAAGTGAGCCGAATTCCTTGATGTTTACCGAGGGCAGTTTTTTGTTTTTTATCAGCAGATAAGTGAAACAGAATATGAACACAACTGCATTTACCGTTGCCATAAAGGAGTAGCTGTCAACCGCAAACTGTGTGTTTGACTGGTGCATTTTCGACAGCACACCCACCATGCCGTTAAGAATAAACACGGATATGTAATATTTCATATTGTTGCCCTTGCTTTCGCTTTTCTCAAATGTGAGAGCCGTTGACAGTATAATCAGAGCTATACATATGATTTTGGGCAGAGATATTTCCTCTTTGCAAAAGATAAATCCGTATGCGGTTGGCAGAAGAACGCTGCCGAGCATTGTGAAAATTGAAAACACGGACAGATTTGCAGTTGCAAAGGCTTTAAGGCTCGCATAGGAGTACAGCAGAAGCACTACAGCATATAACACACCTATAAGAAACGAAAACCATGTGATTCTGAACTGAAATTTACCCAGAATAAGCATGATAATACAGCTCAATCCGTTTGTAAACATGGAAAATTTCAGCGTAGAGTCAATTCCGTCACCGTTGTACTTGCGGAATTGCTGATTAAATAAGAATTGGAGTGCGAATAAAAACGCGGCTGTAAAAAGTAAAGCGTACATAATTTTTTATCCTTTTAAAAAGCCACCCGAAAGACAGGCGGCTTTTTTTTGATTTAGAAATTCAATAATTGTACATTGTACATTGTTAATTACAAAGTATATCTGTTTCGATATATCTTATGCCCATGTCGTAAAGCATTTTTGCATCTTCAACTGTATTAACAGTCCAGAAAGATACACCCACACCTGCATCAACAGCAAGCTGAATTGAGGCTGTGTCGTTATCCTCAAAGTTTGCGGAAAGCCATACGTTATCGCCTATTGCCTGAGCTTGTGCAATATTTTCCTGAGTGATTTCGTCAACAAGATACCATAACTCAATATCGGGATTAAGCTCATGTATAACTTTAAGCTGTTCAAGGTCAAAGGATATGATGATTGATTGCTCAACAAGACCTTTTTCTTCAACGGAATCAACTACAGTATAAAGCATATCGTAGTTGTCGCCTTTAATTTCAATCTGAGGTCTTGTCTGTGTGCCAACGAATACATCAAGAAATTCGTCAAGTGTGGGGATTGTAATATCCTGATACTCCCAGTAATTGACGCCACTCATATAAGTGTATGTTTTAAGTTCTTCAAGAGTTAATTCGCTGATGTTGCCCAATCTCATAAAACGTCCCAAATCATCGTTATGACTGAGTACCCAATAACCGTCGGCAGTAAGTCTTATATCACATTCAGCAGAATAGTAGCCTTCTGCAACAGCTTTTTCATAAGAGGGAATACTGTTTTCGGGTGCAGTTGCTGTAACACCTCTGTGTGCTGTAAGGTAAACAGGGTCATTTTCGTCATATACATCGTTTTCTGAAAGAGAAATAAGCTCTTTTTCGGGATTTAACAATTTTGCAATAGATAACGCAGGAGTGCTGAGCATAAGAGGAATAATAATTAAAGCAATAATTTTGTTGATAAATGTAATCATAAGTGTAACATCACCTTTCATAATTTCTTTCAAGATTATACTACTTAATTTTTTTAAGGTCAAGACATTACCGTAAAAATATTGACATTGCTTAATAAAAATGATAACCTAAACAAGAGGTGTTGAATATGAAAGATTACAAACATACTATAAAAGTTCTTGATAAACTTGAGTTTCCTGCAGATGCAAAGGAAGCTATCATTGATGCAGAGGAAAAAATTATTGCCAACGAAAAGGCAAATAAAATATATGAATCAATGTACAGACTCTATTGGAAGAAAAAGAAAAATTTTGACACATTCAGGGATAAGGTAGACGCACTTTCCGAGATAACAGGTGTACATAAATATACGATTCATCTTGTTCTTCTTCTTAACTGCACAAGACCTTTGCTTGCAGAGTACAAAAAGCAGGGTATCAGCGAGGATGTTTATTGGAACACCGTTGTTGACCTTCGCTCCAAAGCTTATGAATGTAAGGAAAATTACAATATATGGGGTACATTTGTTGAAGGTTGGTTTATGAGATTTTATTTGCTTGAACGCTTCGGATTGGGCAGATTTCAGTTTGAAACCAATGAATTCGGTCAGAATTATTATAACGAATTCGGTGTGGAGCTTCACGAGGATGATTTTCTTCTGGGTATGCACATCCCTTCACATCTTGAGCCTATCACATACGAGGTAAGACTTGATTCCTATAAGAAAGCCGCAGAGTTCTTTAAAGACAGATTCCCCGGCGGCAAAATGCTTGTTGAGTGCGGTTCATGGCTTCTTTATCCCGATAACCTCAACATTTTCCCCGAAAAATCAAATGTAAGAGATTTTGTGCTTGACTGGGAGCCTCTTGATATAAAGAGAACTTACGATTTCGGCGATGCATGGCGAGTTTTCGGCGTAGAAGAAGCAAAAAAGCCACTCAATCAGCTTAAAGGTACAACGGGAATGCAGAAAGCGTATATGGATTGGTTTGCTCAGAATAAAAAGGTCGGCACAGCATCTTGTTTGCTGATTTTCGATATGGAAAAAGGCGAAATCGTTACACGCTGTACAAGAGAAGAATATAAAGAAAGATACGGTTATTGATTTTTAAGGGCAGGAGAAATTCTGTCCTTGTTTTATCGGCTTTGCCGATAAAAATGAGTAATTAGCAATTAGCAATGAGTAATGGTGGAAAGGGCGTTGCTCTTAACCCTATTTTTATATAATTCAAGCCCGCAGGGCTTCCTTAATTGCTCACTGCTCACTACAATAATTTATCGCTGTGCGATAAATTATTGTTTATATTTGACATTTGTATCATTTTTAATTATAATAAAATAGTAAAATTATCATTAGGAGGTCTATTATGAAAAAGAAAATTGAACTTGACACAGGCAAAAAGGTATTTCCCCTTATTCTTATGGGCATCGGCGTTGTAATGATGCTTGCCACATGGATATTAAGGCTTAACATGGTCTGCCTTGTTGCTGTTGTATACTGCTGTATTATGGCGGCGGTTATCGTTATAAGTCTTATTGTGAAAAATAAGGTTTACGCTCCCATGATTTTGGGCTATGCGGCGGCAAGCCTTGGTATCGTTGTTTATTACGTAATATGGGGTGCAGATGCGGGCTTCGGTGCGTTTACATCGGGACTTGCAGGCTTTTCATCTGCGGAACATCCTTGGCTCACAGGTGAGGGCAACTTCTTTACAAGACTTTTAGGCAATCTTTTGCTTGTTCTTCCCTCTGCCGCTTCACTCTGGGGACTTTTCTTCGTTGCGAAAAAAGAGTTCAAAAAGAACTGCACAAAAACAGCTCTTACGGCAGTCTGCGGAGTTTTTCTTATTGCAACGAGTGTAATTTACGTGCTTACCATGAATCTTCGCTCCGATCCCAACACAGAAAGACTCTGGGAGGGTCACGACGATTACTTAGGCAAGGTTGATGATGCAAGCAGCAACAGCCCCAACGTGCTTGTAATTCTTATGGACGACCTTGGCTACGGTGACGTTTCTCTCAACGGTGCAATTTACGACACTCCGAATATAGATTCTATCGGTGAAAACGGACTTAATTTTGAAAATTTCTATTCATCATATTCAGTTTGTTCTCCCGCACGTTTTGCGGCTCTTACGGGCAGATACCCCTACAGAGGCTATGCAGATAACGTTATTTATCCCACCGTTGATACAATTTCACCGTTTGCATCAACAAGACTTTTCAATTCCGTTGAAATGGGTGCAAACGTTGACGGTATGTTGGGTGATGAAATTACTATTGCCGAGGTATTTCAGAACGCAGGCTATTCCACGGGTGTTTTCGGAAAATGGCATTTGGGAGATTACGGCGAGTATCTTCCCACAAATCAGGGATTCGATTATTTCTACGGCAGTCATCATGTTAACGATATGACACCTTTCTATCATGTTGTTGAAGAAAACGGCGAGTGGGAAATCGTTCACGGTACAGATGAACTCAAAGATCAGTCACAGGCAACTGAGTGGATACATGAGGAAATTACATCATGGATAACCGAACAGGTAAATGCGGGCGAAAACTTTTTTGCATATTATACCTCTCCGTGGCCTCACGCTCCCATCTATGCAGGTGACGATTTTGACGGTACAACGGGTATGGGTACATACGCTGACTGCGTAACGGAGTTTGACTACTAC
>CAZBVV010000126.1:0-4637 GCA_964495345.1 uncultured Eubacteriales bacterium | reverse complement strand
CAAGGAGGTCATCTTATGGCAAAATTAGAGAGAACATTCAGCGGCGGTTTCAGCAGTCTTCTTAACAAAATTGAGTCAGGTATTTTTAACAGCAGTATGTCGGCTACACTTGAAGAAACAAGCGATTTCAGATGCGGTGATGCCAGATGCAGCGTCCGTGTATTTGAACGATACAGTTATATGGGCGGTAACAGATTGAGTCTGACCGTAACTTTATTTCAAGGTGCAGACGGAGTTATACATCTTTCCGCTATAACTGCAGGCGGCAGTAATGCGATGTTTTTCAAGGTCAATACATGGGGTGAAGATGCCTTCCTTGATAAACTTAATGAGATTCTTGATTATTAACAGGAGTGTGAAATTAAATGAAAAGTATAAAACCCGGCAGAGGACCGTCGTTCATGGGCGGAATAATCAGTATATTTGTGGGATTGTTCGGTGTGTTTTGGACTGTTCTTGCGGCAAGTAACGGCGGTGGAGTATTTGCTGTTTTCGGTTTGATATTTATAGGAATTGCTGTTGTGCAAGCTGTTTATAACTTTAAAAACGCAACAGGCAAAAACAGATATTCACAGTATGATATTACCGATGGCGATGAAGAACCCGACCCTCTTAATGAACGCTTCGGTGCATATTCTTACAAGCCGAAAAATGATGTTGATTGCAAATTTTGCCCGTATTGCGGCAATCCCGTTTCTTCTGATTTTGAGTTTTGTAACAACTGCGGAAAGAAACTTCCATAAAATTCTTTTTATTACGGAGAAAATATGAAAACATTTGATAAATTCAAAAATCTTGATATAGATTTTTCTTCATTGGGTCTTGAGCAAAGTGAAAATTTTATTGAATACTACTGCACACCGAAAAATGCAAAAATTTTTGCAGCTTCCGGTATTGATGGCATACACTACTGCACAATTCCGCAGTTCGGTGAAATTATTTTTGCAGTAAGTCCTATGAACTTTGGCGACTGTGTGCATCCTATTGCACGAAACTTTGACGATTTGCTTCGTCTTTTGTTGCATTGTGGTGATATTGCTGCATTGGAACAGTGTTATGCTTGGGATGAAGAACAGTACAAAGCTTTTCTTATCGACTGTCCTGTAACAGAAGAACAACAGGCAGTTTTAGATAAAATTAAAAATAAATGCGGTCTCGAACCGATAGAAAATTCTTTTGCTTATGTTAAGAAATTACAGGCGGAATTTGATTTATCGCAGATTTCTTATACTGAGGATTATTACGACCCTGAAATGAATGCTGCTGCACCCGAAACACAGACTGAATGGGCGGTATATTATGATAGTGGCTTTTGGACTAAAAATGCTAAAGGTCGTCCGGGTGAGGAAATAGTTTTGAATAAGCGTTTTACTTGGGGCGATGAAATATGGCATGTTCCCGCAGTTTATATATGCACTAAGGGATTGGTTATTGACTTCTGTGTCGAAATCAAGCCCGAAAAAGAAAAAGCGTTTATTGATAAATGGTATCCCGTTCTCGAAAAAGATGAAAATATCAGCAACGAACTCCGTGAACAAATTGAGCAAGAAAATCCTATAGATGTAAATTTTATTGCCCGTTTACAGATTAACGGAAAGCCTATTACTGTAAGCAACGGTACTTCAATCAACTGGATTCCCGAAAGCTGTCTGCCCGATGGTGTACGAAGTGAAAGGGACTCAAAGCAAATTATAAAGCATTACGGCTTGGATGAAACACGGGCTTGGGCATTTCATCGTCTCGCTTGCCCTTGGACAACAAAAAGAAAACCTGAAATTAAATCTATAAAACTGAATCTGGAGCGACATCCTGTTGCAATTCAGGGGATGCATTTTAAAAATCCTTCTGTCGGTGATGTTATAACCTTTGTACATCCGATTCATAATACAGAGCATGAATTAACTGTGATTGGATATGAAAAGCAGGAGTTTTCCGTGAAGGGATTTCAGAACGAAGAATACGAGTTTCCAACGCATCATACGGTTATGATATATTCTTTAGAGCCTGAGATATCGGGAATAAATTTCCAAGTGCGTGATTGCCTTAGTAATGAACCACCGAAACGTAAACCGAAAAATCAGTTGGAACCACAGTCTGATTATGATGCTTGTTCTATTGCAATCATTGGCGGTGCAGACGGACCTACCGCTATATTTACAGCGAATAAAGCCGTGAGCAAAATGCATTCAGCCTGCTCGGCGTTGCATTTTGAACCGACGGATGATATTGAATGGAAAATGGTTTTTCGTGAAAAATTGTGTGCAGATATGCAAGTTGACATAATGTAAAAAGGCGGTAATAAATATGACCCGTTCAAAAAAAGAAATATTTAAAAGATATGCGGTGTTGCTGTTTGGATTGTACCTTATGGCATTGTCGGTAAGGCTTTCCGTTGCAACAGAGTTGGGAACATCTCCCATATCAACACTCCCCAATGTTTTTGCATACATATTCCCCGAGGTTTCCTTTGGCGTTATAATGTTTGTTTGGAATATGATACTGCTTATTGCACAAATAATTATTCTGCGTAAGGATTTTAAGGTTATACAGCTTTTGCAGATACCATTGTCATTTGTTTTCAGTGCGATGCTTGATTTTAATCAGTATCTTTTAAGCTTTTTTACTCCGGAAGGTATAGTTGTTAAAATTATAATGCTTGTCGGTGGGTGTATCCTGTTGGGGTTCAGTGTATTTATCACTGTACGAGCAAATGTTATAATGAACAGCGGCGAAGGTATAGTTAAAGCGATAGCTGATAAAACACATTTTGAATTCGGATATATAAAAGTTGCTCTGGATGTGTCGTATGTAATAATCGGTTCGGTTATAACCTTGGTTCACTTCGGACAGCTTAAAGGTGTAGGCGTCGGAACAATTTTTCTTGCCGTTTGCACAGGCTTCGTTGTTAAATTCTTTACAAAACTTCTTGGAGCAAAAGTGGATGAATTCTTATTAAAATAATGTAAAATCTCCCGACTTTAAAATCGGGAGATAATTTTTATTTAATCTTCATCTGCAAATTTAAGAATCGTTGACATCACAACATCATAGCCCGTTTCAATAGCTTCGGGAACAAGTCTGTCATAAGAATCTCTACGATTATGGTAGTAATCAGCAGGGCCGGGGTCCATAGCTGCCAGACAGGTTGCAGAAATGCCCTCTTTTGTAAATGCCGCCGCATCAGATGAACCGAAGAACACATTTGCAAATTCAAGATCGTTATGTCCTGCTTCTTTTGCCGCATCCATTACCAACTGACAGAATTTTTTATCATGCTGAACAGTTCCCGTCATATCTCTGTTGTAAACATTAAGATAATCAAGGTCTGTAAGTGTGTCAACACAAAGAACGGATGTTTCAACACCTGATTCGGTATAATCTTTTTTGTGGTCTTTTGCAAACTGCTTTGCACCTCTTAAACCTGCTTCTTCGCCGTCTGTTATCATTGCAACAACTTCTGTGTGATCAAATTTAATTCCTGCTTCATCAAGCATTTTAAGTGCCGCAACTGCCGCCATAGTACCTGTAAGGTTGTCGTTTGCACCGGGTACAACCTTGTTGAAATCAACGAACAGATAAAGAGTAATCATGTTGACTATTGTAAAGAAATGGAAAAGGAAGCCTTTATCTGTAATGAATTTTGCAAAAGGAGTTTTGTTGCCTGTTGCTTCAAAAACAGTAGAAAGTGCGGCAATAACAGCCGTTGCAATACCCGAAACAATAGAGCCTGCCATAATAGGTGTCATGCCTTTACCTTTTCCGTAGTAAGTGTGTCGCCATTCGTATGCGGAGTCAATATGACCGTTGATAACGATTCTTTTCTTTGTTTCACCTGTTGCTTTTCTTGTTGCTATAAGATTTCTGCCTGTAACCTTTTTATAAAATACATCACAAAATTCTTTGTAAAGGAGAAATTCCAAAGCTGTTACGGTAAGACCTGCGAAAGTTGTTCCTGCAATAAGTGCGTGAGGAACAACGGGATTTTTGCACAATTTCCCTAATTTACCAAACTTGCTTGTGTCTGCATATTTGCAAATACTGCCTGCAACGATAGATGCAATAACAGATGCGCCAACAGTTTTTGTAAAATGAGTAAATGCTTTGGGAGCCATTTTATACTCTTCGTAATGAGTTTCGTCTGCGTATTTGTCAAGGTCTTTTCTGAGCAGCTCCATGGCATCGTATGCCTGCTGACTGCCGGATTCTCTCGGACCGACAGTTTTAATTATCTCCGTGATTTTGTCAACGGAATATTTAACATTGTCTTTGATAATCTGTTTATCAAAATCCGCAAATTTCATTTTAATTTCTCCTTCAAAATCTTTGTTATATTTATTAAAATGAAAAATATAATAATAGTCAACAGTATGTGGATAAAGTTTATTGATAGTTTACAAAATATTAATATATTCTAAACACAATTTTATAAAATTTATGTATTATTCAGCAGATATTTCAATGATGATGAATAAAAGAATCGGATAAAATTTTAAATCACATCTTGACAAAATCAATAAATACAATTATAATAAGTAGGACTTTGAGGGGTAGTACAGTTGTGAGTAAATCATAAACAGAATCACACCCCACAAAAAACTTAATAAATAAATTACTCAGTGTGCCCTTTTATGGGGGCG
>CAZBVV010000125.1:0-4685 GCA_964495345.1 uncultured Eubacteriales bacterium | reverse complement strand
CCTTGCGGGAGCATTAAGTTGCTCCCGTTTTTTTTGTGTTATAAACAATAATTTAATTCATAATTCAAAATGCATAATGCATAATTAATTTAAATTAAAAATTGTGCGTAACGCTTGGATTTTTGGTATTATAATGGTTCAAAAGGCGAAGCCTTTTCCTCAATTATGAATTATGCATTATACATTATGCATTAATAAATTATTGTTTATCTTTACATATTATTAACATCCCCAAGCTATAATATATTACTTGACATTTACATGTAGCGGTTGTAAAATAGTCAAAACAGGAGGAGATTAAATGCGTCTTTTTAAAAAATCCCATAAGTTAGACAATGTCTGTTACGATATCCGCGGTCCTGTTATGGATGAGGCAAACAGAATGGAGCAGACGGGCGAAAAAATACTTAAATTAAATATAGGCAATCCGGGAGTTTTCGGATTTGAAGCACCGGACAACATTCTTTCTGCCATGGAAACAAATCTTACAACAACAGAAGGATATTCCGATTCAAAAGGTATTGTCGCCGCAAGAGAGGCTATCGTAAGATACTGCAAGAAAAAGAACATTCCGAATGTTACCGTTAACGATGTTTACACGGGAAACGGTGCAAGTGAGCTTATCACCATGTCTATGCAAGGACTTCTTGATACAGGTGATGAAATTCTTGTTCCTTCACCGGATTATCCTCTCTGGACAGCATCCGTTACCCTTGCAGGAGGAAGAGCCGTTCATTATTTCTGCAACGAGGACAATCATTGGTATCCCGATATTGAAGATATTGAGCGAAAAATTACAAAACGCACAAAAGGTATTGTAGTTATAAACCCCAATAATCCCACAGGCGTGCTTTATCCTAAAGAAATTCTTGAACAGATTGTTGAGCTTGCAAGAAAATACGAGCTTATTCTGTTTGCGGATGAAATTTACGACAGACTTGTTATGGATGGCAAGGAGCATATTGCTCTTGCATCACTTGCCCCCGACTTGCTCACTCTTTGCTTCAACGGTCTTTCAAAATCCCACCTTATTGCAGGCTACCGTTGCGGATGGCTTTGCCTTGCAGGTGATAAGTCCAAAGCAAAAGGCTATGTTGAGGGATTGAATCTGCTTTCGTCTATGCGTCTTTGTTCAAATGTGCCGGCACAGTCTGTAATTCCGACAGCCCTTGACGATGATAATTCAGCCAAATCAATTCTGGAAAAAGGCGGCAGAATTTACGAGCAGAGAGAGCTTGTATGCAATTATATTGATTCTATCCCCGGGCTTTCAGCAGTCAGACCGGATGCGGCGTTTTATGTGTTCCCGAAAATGGATGATCGATTCAACATTACCGATGACGAGCAGTTCGCTCTTGATTTTCTCAGGGAAAAGAAAATTCTTGTTACACACGGCGGCGGTTTTCATTGGGAACAGCCCGACCATTTCAGAATTGTTTATCTGCCGGATATCCGAGTTCTTGACGAGTGTTGTAAACGCATGGCAGAATTTTTCAGCACATACAGGCAAAATACTCCTTAATTCTAAAATTAATATTTTTTACAGGAAACAGCGTTTCAATAAAGCAAAAAAAAATTATATGTCCCGCCGATTTGCCCTACGGGCACGGCGATGGACAAACTAAAAACGGTCGCCGTAGGTATACGACGACCGTGTTCTTATGGAGCGGATGACGAGGCTCGAACTCGCTACCTCCACCTTGGCAAGGTGGCGCTCTACCAGATGAGCTACATCCGCAAACTGCTTAAATATAATAACAGATACATATTACTTTGTCAAGCAGTTTTTTAAAAAAATTAAATTTTATTTTTCATTTATAAAAACTCTGAATAATGGAAGGCAGGCATTGAAAAATCTTTTGTATGCATTACAGTAATCCTCGCTAAGTTGTGTTCTTTTGCATCCGCCCGCCCTGCAAATGGGATAAACATTACACTTTTTGCATCTTTCGGGCACAATAAGACTTTCCCTTATAAAATCTCTTGCAGTTTGGCTGTTTACCATTTCCATCAAATCAGAATCCTTAATATTACCAAGCAAATATTTATCCGTACAGTAAAAATCGCAGGGATAAATATTTCCGTTTGCTTCCGATACAAACTGATGGGTACAATGTCCCATAATTCCGCATTGTTCTGTAGGCTGACGGAGATATGACCTTACCCAATTATCAAACTGTCTTACACTCACATATTGGTGACGCACATAATCCTTTACATACAGGTTGAACACCTTTATAAGAAAATCTGCATATTGCTCACTTGTCATATACAGCTCGGATTGTTCAGTTGAGCCAAACGGTCTTAAACAGGGGATAAATTGAAGATATCTGAACCCTTTTGAACGGAAATATTTGTAAATTCTTTCTCCGTTTTCAGCACAGTAACCCGTAAGAACGGTAAGAATGTTAAAATCCACATTATGTTTTGTGAGAATCTGTGCCGCAGATGTGATTTTGTAATATGAGTTTTCACCGCTCGGTTTTTTGCGGAATTTATTGCCGTCATAATCTCCGTCAAGGCTCAGTCCCACAAGAAAATGATTTTGGGCAAAAAAGTCAGCCCATTCGCCGTTGATTGTAGTTCCGTTAGTCTGTATGCTGTAAAAAACACGGCTGTTTTTTGTGTTCAGCTCATTGACCGTATCAACAAAAAACTTAAAATAATCAAGACCTGCAAGGGTAGGTTCACCGCCCTGAAAAGCAAATGCCGCCGATTCTCCGTTTGCAAATTCCAATGATTTTTTAATAAGCGTGTATGCGGTATTTTTGTCCATCATACCAAAACCGAGATGCTCACGGTGTTCGGATACATCACGGTAAAAACAGTATTCGCAGGAAAGATTGCATAACGAAGATGCAGGCTTTATCATCATTGACAGCGGCGGCATAGATATCATCCTTTATCGGTTTGTAGGGATATTATACATCATATTCTCCAAAAAAACAATATGACTGTATTATCTTGTTTTTTTGTTTCTTTTCGGTTTGAGATTTGGGTATTGCAATCCTTACTTTGTCTATGGTATAATATTACAAATTTAGTAATATCTACTCTATGAAAGGTGCATTTTTTTATGAAGAAAGTTATTGCGGTACTTATTTCACTTGTCCTTATCTGCACTTCTGCTTTTTCTGTTGTTGCTTTTGCAGAGGAAAATAATCAGATTACAGGAAATTATGACACTCCCATCGTTGTTATAAGAGGTATGGCTTTTACAGGTCTTACTATTGATGAGGGAACTCCCGATGAGCGTGAAAGTGTTGTTATGCCCGATCAGGATGACATCATCAATCTTGTTTTAAATCTTGCTGTAACATATTTTACCGAGAAAAGACTTGATGTTGATGCGGTTTCGGATGTTGTTTACAAAGTATTAGGCGGTATTGCCTGTGACGAAAACGGTGATTCGGTTTACAATACAAGCTACAGCTTATACCCTCTTGCAATGAGCAACTATCCTCATCTTTATGATGACGGCGGTAAAGGTGAATGGGGCGTTGCGGCTGCTGCTGTTGACTATTACGGTGCTGATAAAGTTTATTTCTTTACATACGACTGGCGTCTTGACCCCTCCGATACAGCAGACGACCTTAATGCATTGATCGAAAGAGTTAAAGCTGAACATAACAGCGATAAAGTTGATATTGTTTGCTGTAGTATGGGCGGCGTTATAACAGACTGCTATATCTACGAATACGGCACAGACAGTCTTGATACGGTTGTTTTTGATTCTTCTGCATTCTGCGGCACTCACCTTACAACAGATCTTTTTCAGGGCAAAGTTGTTATAACAAGCGATATGCTCAGAATTATGCTGAATAATATGCTTGGCAACGAGCTTCTTCCTTTTATTCTTTATAAAACAGGTGTGCTTGATATAGTTGCAGATTTTGCAATGCAAATTGTTGAAAATAATAAAGATGAAATTTACGATAAAATTCTTCGTGACATCTTTGCAACAATGCCTATAATGTGGGCGATTGCACAGCCTGATGAATATGATGCTTGCATTGAGTATATGTTCCCCACAGACGAGCTTAAAACAAAATATGCAGGTCTTATTGCAAGAACCGATAAACTGAATGAAATAATGCTTGGCATGGATGAGCTTCTTCTTTCACTTCCCGAAAAGGGCGTTAAGGTTGCGGTTATGGGTGCATACAATACACAGATGCCTCCTGTTTATGAATCTGCAATATATCACGGTGACGGAGTTCTTGAAACTGATATGATACTTGGCAGAGCAACAGTTTCAGTTTTAGGCGAAACTCTCGGTGATGATTATGTAGGTGAGCGTGTTTCACCCGATAATTGTATTGACGTTTCAAATGTTCTCTTCCCCGAATATACATGGGTTTTCAAAAACGGTTCACACATAATCGGTGATTACGGTACGGATTGTGCTGACTTTGTCATGGCTATTCTCGGTTGTACAGACCAGCCTACCGTTGATACATTTGAGCAGTATCCTCAGTTCATGATTTGTGATGAAGATATGAATATCGAATATTTTGATTGATAATTTTAATCATAAAATTTCTCCGTTGGTTTATTCCGACGGAGTTTTTTTCTTTATAGGAAACTGCATTTATAAATTATATTGAAATTGTTTTGAACGGATTTGATTGATAAACAATAATTTAGCGGAATATCAAAGTGATAATCGTAGGGAGCGACGCCCT
>CAZBVV010000124.1:0-4790 GCA_964495345.1 uncultured Eubacteriales bacterium | reverse complement strand
ATGTCAGCACAAATAAGTTACCCATATCACCGAACATATAACCGAAAGCTTCTTTAATGCCGATAGCATTCGGATGCTTTTGCTCATGCGGTGCTGCTGTTTTAACTTTTTTAGACATAATCAACCTCCTGAAGAAGAATTTATAAGTCGATTTTAGCTCATTTTTCATCTTATGTCAATAAAATACTTGATATATATTTGAAAACATAGTAAAATAAATTATATCTTATTGAATTAACAATGTACAATGTATAATGTACAATGAAGGAAAGGGCTTTGCCCTTTGACCCGATTTGTATATTGTTTAATAATTGTAAATTGTACATTGTAAATTGTGCATTGAATGAAAGGATTGAATCTTATGTCCAACCTGCCCATTTTTGCAATTATGTATGATTTTGACAGAACGTTAAGTCCCCGTGATATGCAGGAATATCAGTTTATTCCTAGTTTAGGCATGACCGCCTCTGAATTCTGGAGCGAAGCAAATTCATTCGGAGACAGAAACGGTATGGATAAGATTTTGTCCTATATGTACACGATGATAAAAAAATCCGAAGAAGCCGGTATGCCTCTTACAAGAGAGAGGGTTGTGAAATGCGGTGAATGCATAGAATTTTTCAACGGCGTTGAAACCTGGTTTGACAGAATGAACCGTTTTGGTATAGAGAACGGTGTGATTGTTGAACATTATGTGCTTTCGTCGGGATTGGTTGAAATTATTGAGGGTTCTTCAATCGGTAAACACTTTAAAAAAATCTATGCAAGCGAATTTCTTTACAACGAAAACGGTGTTGCAGTATTTCCCAAGTCTGCGGTAAATTACACCTCAAAAACTCAGTTTGTTTACAGAATCAATAAAGGCGTGCTTGATGTTGCAAATGACCGTGACCTTAACAAGTCAACTCCCGATTCAGACAGGCGTGTCCGTTTTCAAAATATGCTTTACATAGGTGACGGACTTTCCGATGTTCCATGTATGAAAATGGTAAAAGCTTACGGCGGAAGTTCTATTGCCGTGTATCACGACGATTCAAACAGACAGTCGGTTGAGGACTTGCTCAGCCACGGCAGGGTAGACTTTATGTTTGCCGCTGATTATTCCGAAAATACAAATTTCGAAATCACAGTAAAAAACTTAATAAAAAAGGCCGCCATTGAGGACAGCCTTGTGACGGAGCATAACGGACAGCTTGCCGATGCATCATCAAAACAATGCTCAATATTCTATTAAATAAAATTTTAAGGAGCTGTAAAAAACAGCTCCTTAATTATCAGAAAGAATCTAATTTTGCCGATACTCTCAATGTGATTCTGGCATCCTGTGCCGTTATATTTCCGTCGCTGTTTACATCAGCACATTTTTTTTGGGATTCGGAAAACTTGGTAAGACTTGCGGAATATCTTAAAATCAGTCTTGCGTCGGCGGCTTCGACTGTGTTGTTGCCTGTAACATCGCCCAAAACAGTAACTTCAATATTGTCGGCAGCTATAAGCTCTGCATACATCAGACATATCCAGCCTGTTATGCCGTCAATGTTGACTTTGCCCCATTCTCCTTTAACCTCTGTTACAGTTACGGATGTTCCCTTTTTTAAATCGGACGTAACGGTATCATAAGCCTTTGACGGACCGCCTCTTACACACAGATAACTTGCCGTTGTTTTGTATTTGCCTGTGGGGTAATAATTTGATGTTTCGATATTGTCAAGGTCAAGTTCCATGCAGAAATTATAAGAGTTAAGTCGTCTTGTTGGACTGCTTGATGCGGTTGAGTCAGCCATAGCAGCATTGTACATATCTTCAAGTTTAACGTTTTCGGGAGACTGTGCAATAGCTATTGCCGCAACTGCAACTCTTTCAGCTCCTACCGAGCCCATCTGATTTTCAAGGTCGGCAAAATATACAAGAGCTTTGCCGTCTGTAATACCTAATGTGAGTGCGTGTTTTATATAACTTTCTATGTCGGTGTAAGCAAGTGCATCCTGTGCATCAATGCCTGCCTGCGTGCCCAATAATGCAGATACACATTCCGATTCTGCATCGTTGAATGTACGGTTGTTCCAGTTTGATGATGTGATTATCTCGTTATAAAGCTCTTCACCCAGAATTTCAAGTGCATCTTCGGGAATGTCATTAATGATTGTTTTAAGAAGCGATAACGCTCTGTTGGCGTGCCAGCCCAATACACCAATACTTATTGCACCTTTGTCATTTGCGTTAATTGACGTATAATAGCCCTCGTTGCTGAATATAAGCTCCGAGGCGGCTTTAATGACATTGTCCGTGGTATATGCCGATGCGGAAAACATGGGAATCATCATAAGAACCGACACAATTACGCACACAGTTTTTTTGAAAATGTGTTTCATAAAAAGTCCTCCTTGCCTCTTATTATACTATAACGGACCTATTTTGTCAAATTGCTTGACAACAGACTGTCATTTCGTGTAGAATAAGTACGGAAATGAGGTTTGAAAATAATGAAAAAATCCCTTTATTCGTCAGATATTTCTCCTAAGTGTGAATATTGCACATACGGTACTCTTTCGCCCACCGGTCAGGAGATTCTTTGTAAAAAAAGGGGTATTATGCAACTCGATTCCTTTTGTAAAAAGTTTAGTTACGACCCTCTGAAACGCAAACCCAAGAAGATAAAAGTTTCTTCCGATTACTCTGTTGAGGATTTTATGCTCACGGTAGAAGATTTTTCTCTTTAATTCTGTTTTTGCACGATTCTGTATTCATCATCAGTTCTGTAATAGGGGCAGTTGTATATTGTCCCTGTCATAAAACGCAGCATTTCGTCCTCGTCAAGATTCATGTCGCAATAGTACGAATCATACATTTCATCATAAATATAATTTTCGCAGTCTTCACAGTTAAAAGATTGTTTTTTTATGCCCATTTTTCATCACCGCAGACTATTTTATCACCTATCGGGCATTATGGCAACAAAAAAGTGTTGCATTTTTTTACTTTTTTGTTATACTAAAATGGTATTAATATGGAAAAGGGGATAATTTAAATGAAAAATGCTTTAATGCAGGTTTTTAAGGTAATAAACGTTGAACTTGTAAATAATGTAAAAGTACCCGCAAAAAAAATTGAGTTGGGTTTTAACTATTCATACAATGTAAAATATTCAAACAAAGATATCTGTATAGGTGAATTAACCGCAAAAATAACAGATAAAAACAGTCCCGAAGAATTCAGTATTACTGTTGTGGGGCAGGGGATTTTTAAATTTTCTCAAAGTGAATCAAAAGACAGAATTCATTTCAGCACTTATGACGATATGTATGTTTCTATGCGAGCATTTGTATCAACACTTACCGTAAACGCCGGAATGCCTCCTATCAATATGCCGTATATTGATATTTCAAAAAAAGATGTTTACAGGGTGGAAATGGACAAAAACGGCAGACCTGCACCCAATCCCGACGATTTTATAAATCCTTATGCCGAAAATAACTGAGGTGTGACTATGTATACTGTAAACTCTCTTATCAAACCTGAAAATGCTGAATTTCTGGGCATATATGATTGCAGTGACGGTGTTTCAATGGCATTGTATGCAAATGTAAGGGAACATGATTTTCTTGAATATAAAACTGCTCTTGTAAATGACGGATATGCTGTTTTTGACAGCACCGATTTTGCAGGTAATATTCATTTTACACTTAAAAATGAGGATATGCTTGTACAACTGTACAGAAGCATTGACGGAAAAATGAGAGTTATTGCCGATCCGTATACAACTGTTTATGATAAAGAGCAGGGAAGTGTTGAAAGAAAGTGCAACACGGAGCTTTATCAGTTTGAAACTGACCACAGCCTTATTGACTGTGGAATGTGTTACATAATAAGATGTGCTGATAACAGCTTTTTCATCATTGACAGTGCCCATTATCTGTCTGTTCACGATAATGACAGAATCCACGACTTTTTAAGGTCAATGACTCCCGAAAACGAAAAAATCCGTATTGCAGGCTGGTTTATATCTCACGGACACGAGGACCATTACTCAAAATTTATGGATTATATGCTTTATAACTGTGAAGATACTGTTATTGAGCGTATTTATCTCAATCTTGTTTCGGCTCAGCATCCCGACTGCGGAAGATGGGAGCAGTATAATAATGTGCTTATGGAGAATTTCCGCAATTTTATTAATAATGAGCGTGATATTCCCATTGTAAAGCTTCATACAGGACAGAGATTCTTTGTAAGAAATCTTGAGTTTAAAGTTCTTTGCACTCATGAGGATGTTTATCCGGAGTCAAATGCCGATTTTAACAATTCAAGTGTTGTTCTCATGCTTGAAGCAGAAGGGACAAGAGTGCTTATCCCGGGTGATGCAAGTGATAAAGAAAGCATCATCATGGAAGAGTGTTACGGTCAATGGCTTAAATCTGATATCGTTCAGCTTTCACATCACGGTCATAACGGCACATCCGAACAGTTTTATCAGTATGTCAATGCTGACGTTGTTCTTTGTCCTAACACTCAGATTAAAATTGACGAGGAATTTCCCCGAATCCGTGCAAACCGTGTTGCAAAGGAAATTGCAAAAGAGTTTTATATTTCCGCAAACGGTACTGTAAAGCTTACGCTCCCTTATAAATTGGGAACAGCAGAAATTTTTTCTGATGAAACAACAGAGGATTTCGTTTCAATAAAATATCTTTGGGGTTATGACTATACTCCTGAATTTAAAGCAAATCACATCTCGAAATTCCTCAAAAGGAGCAAGAAATAATGGTGATTTTATTTGCTGTTTTTGTTTG
>CAZBVV010000123.1:0-4869 GCA_964495345.1 uncultured Eubacteriales bacterium | reverse complement strand
GATGAAAATGGTACATTTTCATCAATCGGAGCGACGAGGGCGACGCTCCCTACATTTCTCTTTGTTGGTTTTGCGGTAAAATTTACGGACTGCCAATGGCAGCCCCTACGATAAATCATAAGCATTGTGCTAAATTACTGTTTACGAAAGGATTGTTTTTATGTCAAAACGCAACGATTATATTTCATGGGATGAATATTTTATGGGTATTGCGGCACTGTCCGCCAAACGAAGCAAAGACCCGAACACTCAGGTTGGTGCTTGCATTGTAAACAGCAAAAACAAGATTATGTCCGTAGGCTACAACGGTTTTCCCATTGGCTGTGACGACGATATTTTCCCCTGGGAGCGTACAGGTGACGAGCTGGATACAAAATACCCCTACGTATGCCATGCTGAACTTAATGCCATACTCAACAACTCAGGTGCAAATCTTGCGGAATGCCGTATATATGTTACCCTTTTTCCCTGTAACGAATGTGCCAAGGCAATTATTCAAAGCGGTATAAAAGAGGTTGTATATATTTCCGACAAATATGCCATGTCTAAAGGCACTATCGCTTCCAAAAAAATGTTTGAAGCGGCAGGAGTAAAACTGCGAAATCTCACTCCGGAAACAAAAGAAATTGTACTATCGTTAAGAATCGAGGATATATAATGGCAAAACCCATAAGAGGTTCGGCTTTAATGCCCGACCACATCATGTTAAGTATCAACGGCAAGCCCGAAACAAATATTGCAATAACATGGAGAACCTGTACCGACATTAAAAACGGCTATGTTCTTTACCGTAAAAAAAACTCGGATAAGACTTTACGCTGTGATGCACCATATCATCCTTTTGTAAGCGATATTGATGAAAGTCATATTTTCTCCGCACATCTTTCAGCTCTTGAGCCCGACACTGAATATTATTACACCTGCGGCAGCGATGAATACAGAAGTGAAGAATTTTCTTTTAAAACTGCTCCCGAAAATATAACAAAATTCAAATTTATATGTGTTGCCGACCAGCAAAAAGGTCATCCTTTTGAATGTCCCGATTACTCATATTTTCAGAATTTCATAAAAAAGGTGCTTAAAGAAAATCCCGATACAAGATTTATTCTCACAGGCGGTGACAATACAGACTGCGGTCAGCACGAACAACAATGGAACGGTGCGTTCAGCGGTCTTACGGGTATATGCGAATCAACGCCTATTATGATGGCGGTGGGAAATCACGACAACAGAGGTTTTAAAGATTACAAAAACGGTATAGGCAGATATTATGCAGAGCCTGCGGAATTTTTTAATACGCAGTTCAGCGGTGCATACCCGGATAACGGTCCCGATAATTGGAAAACCGAATGCTACTCTTTTGATTACGGCAACGCTCATTTTTGCGTTATCGGTATAAACGGTCCGGAAGAAGTAAACGAATGGCTCATTAAAGACCTTGATGCAACTGATAAAACATGGAAAATCGGTGCATATCATTTCCCCATTTGCTATTCCGGTACGGATTGTGCAAACTACGACGCATACCCTGTTATGACGGAAGGATTTGAAAAGCATGATATTGTTTTTTCAGGTCACGAGCATAATTTCGCAAGAAGCTTTCCGCGTAAAAACGAAAATCTTTATGAAAAGCCGTCACAGGGTACGGTTCACTATATGCTGGGCAACTCAGGCGGAAATCCCCCCGGTTCAAGAACAATCTCAAAAGTATGGCATGCCGCATTCTATCCCCAGGAAGTACCGAATGCCATGGTTGCAATAGTTGAAGTTGACGGCAACAAAATCACTCTCACATCTGTTCTTGACGACGGCAGAATAGTTGACAAATGCACTATCGACAAGGACAAAGACGAAATTACCCCCTACGCTCTTGCACCCACATTCAACAGAACAAGAATGATGTTTAAAGGTGCAGACTTGGGACTTTGTCAGGTGTCAACTCCCCCTGTAAACAAGGACGGAATCTGGTATGCAGCCCTTGCTGTGCTTATCGGTTACATCGGCGGTTCGGTAATAAAAGAGCAAGGCAAGGTTACTCTTTCTGTTTACGGAAAAACAGTCACATTCACCGAGAACAGCGATATTGCCGTTACCGATGACGGAAAAGAAACAAAGCTTAATGCAAAAGTTATCCGTGAAAACGGTCAGCTTTATATGCCCTGTGACAGTTGTGAAATTTTTGATATGCGTTGGGCATACGCAGACAGAAATAATTTTATTTCATTTGAAATTGAAAGCGAAGCCCATCCTATAACAATTCAGCCCTGAATATGATTAAGAACGGTTATCCGTTCTTAATTATTCCGCAAAATGACATTTACAAAATGTCAACAAGAGGTGATTGTTGTGTTTATTAACAAATCAAATAAAAGCTTAAACAATGTTTGCGGTTCAATCATAAGCTCAAAACGCAAAGAACTTGAATGTTCACAAAGAGAATTAGCCGATAAATTGCAGTTACTTGGGCTTGATATTGACAAAAATGCAATTCAGCGAATAGAAGCAGGCAAAAGATTTGTTACTGATATAGAACTGATTTATTTTGCCAAAGCATTAAATCTGACCTATGATGAATTGTTAACACAGATATAAATATTGAGGAATAATATAATGGCTAATAAAAAAGAAAATCCCCATGAGGGGCACAGACAGCGAATGCGTGACAAATTTATGTCGGAAGGCAGTTTTGACAGCTTTCCTCCCCATAATCTGCTTGAAATGATGCTTTTTTATTCTTCGCCGAGAAGTGACACAAACGAACTTGCTCATGCACTTATTGATAAATTCGGCTCTTTAAAAGAGGTGCTTGATGCTCCCTATAATGCACTGACAAGCGTAAAAGGCGTAGGTCAGCAAACTGCAGTTTTAATAAAATTAATTCAAGCACTTGTAAAAAACTACCATTATCAGGAATTTTCAAATATTAGGTATGTAAGAACCACGCAGGATGCGGTAAACTATTTAACACCAATGTTTTGCAACAAAGATAAGGAATGTGTTGTAATGCTGTGTATAAATCACTCCGGCAAGCTGATAAAATCAGCAGTTATCAGCAACGGCAGTATTGACAGCACAAGCCTTGATTTACGTATGCTTGTTTTGGAGGCGTTGAGTTGCCGTGCCACAAGAATAGTCCTTGCACACAATCATCCGGGCGGTATGTGTGTGCCGTCAAAAGCTGATATATGTGCAACAAAAGCTGTTGCAAAAGCGTTGGACAACCTTAAAATTACATTTGTTGACCATATTATCATCACAGACGATAACAGATATTTTTCATTTTCGGAAACTCCCGTAACGAGAGAACATCTGCATACGGATATGGAAAATACAAAATTTGAATCGGATGATTTTGAAGCTTTGGAGGACAGTTATGATTGGACTGATTGATGTGGGAGGCGGAATGCGAGATATCTACGGAGCCGGAGCCATTGACTGTTTTTTGGACAACGGCATCAGCTTTGATATGTGCGTAGGAGTGTCGGCAGGCAGTGCAAATCTTGCAACTTATCTCGCTAACCAGAAAGGCAGAACATACAGATTTTATGCCGATTACGCACAGCGTAAGGAATATATGGGTTTTGGTAATTACAGACGAATCGGTGAATTTTTTGACCTTAACTACATCTATTCCGTTTTATCAAACGAAGACGGCGAAGACCCTCTTGACTGTGATACAATTTTACAAAATGAAGCGGAGCTTGTGGTTGTTGCAACGAATGCAAAAACAGGAAAACCCGAATATTTTACAAAAAAAAGTATTGTCAAAAACGATTTATGGCTTCTTAAAGCCTCATGCTCTCTCCCTATTGCAAACAGAGCACATATCCACGGTGACGGAGAGT
The DNA here is from genome assembly GCA_964495345.1 of uncultured Eubacteriales bacterium. Taxonomy (GTDB): domain Bacteria; phylum Bacillota; class Clostridia; order Oscillospirales; family Acutalibacteraceae; genus UBA1081. The sequence goes on along the minus strand of CAZBVV010000123.1, from coordinate 1,024 downwards.
ATTTTGACGGCGGCTTATCAGACCCTATCCCCGTAGAAAAGGCTTTTGAGTTGGGATGCGACAAAGTGGTAGTTATTGTGCCACGTCCTCTTACCGAAAAAAAACATGAATTTTCCGCAGTAATGAAGCCATTTTTGAAAGATTACCCCGAAATCGTAACTCTTATGGCAAACAGACCGAAAATATATAACGGGCAGATCAGCCGTTTAAAAGAATACGAAAGAAGCGGCAAGGTTATTATTGTTGCTCCCGACAGCGATAAGGGAATGTCGCTGATAACAAAAGACCACACCCGACTTGACGATTATTACAATAAAGGTTATACAGATGCAGAAAAAATAATACTGAAAATATAACAATAATTTATCTCAAATAATTCAAAATTCATAATGCATAATGCATAATTGTGAAAAAGGCTTCGCCTTTTAAACCTTAAATCCGAACATGAATAAAAAAAACAGCAGTCACCGCCAACATAGCAGTGACTGCTTTAATTATGCATTATGCATTATGCATTGTGCATTGTGCATTAACATACTTATCTGTTAAGGATAAGCTTTGTAAGATCAACAGGTTCAACGATTGTGCCGTCCTTATAAACACGCATATTGCCTGATGCGATTTCGTCAATAAGGATAACTTCGCCATTGTTGTAACCGAACTCAAACTTAATATCCCAAAGGTCAAGACCGATTGATTTGAGGTCGTCAGCAACAATCTTAGTGATTTTAAGAGTCTGCTCCTTCATGCTTTCAAACATAGCGGGAGTCATAACGCCTAAAGCGGCAAGACCTTCACCTGTAACAAGGGGATCGCCCTTAGCATCATTTTTGAATGTACATTCAACATATCCGCCTTCAAGAACTGTGCCGTCCTCAATGTACTCGCCGTATCTGCGGATGAAACTGCCTGTTGCAACAAGACGGCATATAACTTCAAGACCGTGACCGAATACTGTTGCGGGAAGAACCTCCATAGTTGCATCATCAATGTTTGCACCTACGTAGTGAGTCTTGATGCCGGC
>CAZBVV010000122.1:0-4875 GCA_964495345.1 uncultured Eubacteriales bacterium | reverse complement strand
CTGGATTTTAGCAAATTTTCATCAAGTTGTCAACATAAAACAGGTAAAAATAAAACTGAGACTTTATTGAAGGTGTAAAATTTTTCATTTGCAGTAGAAAAGTGTGTTTTCTTATGTTATAATAATACTACAATATTGATTAACTGAAATTATGATCGGGGGAAATTATGAAAAGATTGATTGATTACATTGAAACCTCCTGTGCTTCTTTAGAAGATAATCACATGACGTATCTTTACAAAAAGATGTTGCTTGATTCCATGACGGACAGAGCAAATGAGATTATTCATGCAGGACTTAAAGACGATAATGTACTTACAGACCTTATTGCTGATGAGTTTGGTGATATTGAGGCAGGATATAAAGCGTTTTTGACACAGGAAAAAAAGAAACGCAGAGCTAAGATGATGAAAATAGGATTCCCCGTAGGCGGATTGATTTGTCTTATTCTGATATTCGTTGCTTATTTCACGGTAAGTGATCTGACGGGGGCATGGAGTAAAACATGGCTTATTATCGTTGGCGGAATTTTTGCCATGATAATTTTCTATCTGAGCTTTGCAATAAAAAAGCTTTCGGTAATGCGTCGGATTTTTCATCCTGTTGCAAGGGTGCTGATTGTAGGCTGTGTAATGCTTTTTACAGTATTTACATTCCTTTTCTGCCTTATGATGTTTCCCGCTATCACTGTGTGGCCTATTTTGCCTTTGGGAATTGTGCTTGCACTTGTTTCAGATCTTATTTTTGCATTCGTAACTAAGCAAAAATTCCGCACGGTTTCACTTTTTATTTATATGCCCGTAATTGCAACAATGTTTTACATCGCACTTGCCGCATACAGCGTTGTAACGTGGATTGGGGGATGGCCTATTATACTTTTAGGTGTGGTTGCAGACCTTATATATATTCTCAGTATTGCAGTAAGCAATATGAAATATTTTATGTACAGGCAGGAGGTTGAGGAGTGATGAAACGAAGACTTAACGCTGAACTTTGGGATAAAATGCACTATCTGTTCCGTGATTTCAATGACCGTATGGTTCATGTGGAGCTTAACTATGATTTTGTGCCGGATATTGATGCACTTAAAACCGTGCTTATCTGTGCGTTTGAAAAAGTGCCTGTGCTTCACTCAAAGTTTGTTGATACCAAAATTTCAACTCATTGGGAAGTAAAACCCTATGATATTGACGATATTTTCACCGTATCATATCCCGAGGATGTATCAACTGCGGTTGATGAGTTTCTTACGCAGTATATCGCTCCCGATTCCGATGTGCAGATGAAAGTTGCACTTTTTATAAAAGACGGCAAAAGTACGCTTTGCATGGTTGAAAATCATATGTGTATGGATGGCGGTGACCTTAAATATTTCATTCAGGCATTTTGCGAAAATTACAGCGAATATGTTGAAAAAGGTGTAAGTCCCATTGATTTCAGAACGGGCTCCCGTTCATATGATGATGTATATTCGGGATTTTCAAAAACAGAAGCCGGAGTTGCTCAGCGTTTGTTTAAAAATATCAATTCAAGGGATAACCATAAATTCCCTCTGACTGCAAACAACATCCGTGACGTGTCCTTTATTGCAAGAAAAAAATTCAGCGAAGATACTCTTGATAAGCTGAAAGTGAAAGGCAAGGAGCTTGGTGCAACCATTAACGAGCTTATTCTTGCAAGCTATTTTTACAGCGTTTATGAGCTTGCAGGCTATCCCGCAAGTGATAAAGTTATGATTTCAAACGCAATAGATCTTCGCCGTCATATGGATAGCGTTGAGAATAAGGGATTTACAAATCATACCTCATGGATGCAATGTGCGATTCCCGAGCGAGGCAGAGATATTTTTGAAACAATCAGATATGTTGTCAACAGTTCAAACCGTTTCAAAAAAGACAAATTTATGGGTCTTTACGGTTTGCCTCTTCTTAATTTCGGTTACAACATTTTGCCCCATGCCGCATCGGAGGAGATTATAAAAATAGGTTACTCCAATCCTCTTATGGCTATGAGTAATATCGGTGTTCTTAACGGTCAGCACTTTGCACTTTGCGGTAACGAGCCTACGGATGCTTTTATGTCGGGTGCGGTAAAATACAAGCCTTTCGTTTTGTTGACGGTTACAACCTATAAAAAAGTTATTACACTTTCAATGTGTGTAAGAGGTAATGAAAAAGATAAACAGATTGTTCAGGACTTTTTCAGCTTAATGGAAAAAAATATTAATACAATCATTTCCTAATGGAGTAAATAATTCTCGGTGGTGAAACTTGTGAAAAAAATCAAAAATAAAGCAGTTATAGAAACCATTGTTACTACGGTGCTTGTGGGACTGCTTGTTTATGCGGCATATTCACTCTGGTACATATTCTACGGAACGGACAGCGGCTTTGATGTGCATCTGTATACCGTTCTTTCGGGAGTTGCATTGGGCTGGTTTATGCTTCTTTTTGTTCAGGCTGTATTTAAAAAAGCAGGTTGGATTCCAAAGCTTATTGCATTTCTGGCAGGTAATGCATTGTTTCAGAGTGTTATCTGGGGTATCAATGCAAAAATCAATCCGAATTGTGTGGATAACGATGTTGTTATTATAAAAACATTTACCGTTACATTCACGTTATCGGCAATTCTGCTTCTTGTAACCTTTATTTTAAGAGCAAATGAAAAGCAAAAAGTTCTTAATATTGCTCTTGCGGTTATATATTTTGCTGTTTCATGCGGCGGATTGTACAATTTCAATGCGGAAAATATCAGAGGTCTTGAATACAAAAAGAATATTCAGTTTGACAGCATCAGTGCCGCTGAAATGAATGTTACCGATAGTGAAAAACAGCTTTGCAACCAATGGTATAGTGACAATCTTTCGCTGGGCAGCAGTGAATATCCTTTTACTTTTAAGGTTGACGGTGATGTATTCAATCCCGACGAATGGGAAAATATTGCAACCAAGGATTTTGCTTTCGGTGCTGTTTACGCAGGCGGACAGACTGAATATCTGATGTTTTCCAATGATGAAAAAGGTCTTGAGGTAACGGTCGAAACAACGGTTTTTGAAGACAGTGCAACCTGTCAATGGACGGTATATATCAAGAACGTAGGGGACACAAATTCGGGCGTTATCAGCGATTTTTATGCTCTCAACTCATCCTTTGCAACAGGTGATGCAGAGCTTTATTATTCAATGGGTAGTGATACCGCCGCAAGCGACTTTTCACTTGTAAAGAAGAATCTGTCTTTTGTAAAAAAGCAGTTTTCAGCCACCGACGGCAAACCCACCGAAAAATATCTGCCCTATTTCAACATCAGCGGTGATGATTACGGCATGATTCTCGGTATCGGCTGGACAGGTCAATGGGCGGCTGCCATATCCGAATCAAAGGGAAATACGGATATTTCCGTAAAACAGGAGTCTTTCGAGGCTTATCTGCTCCCCGACGAAGCTGTCCGTTCTCCTCTTGTTTCAGTCAGCTTTTATGAGAATGACAATCCGCTTAAAGGCTTTAATCTTTTCAGAAATTGGATTATGGATTGTGTATATCCCGAAAATGTTAAGCAGAATCATTATACGGTAATGGAAGTTGCAGGACCTACGTCAACAAGAACTTCCGATGAGATTATTGAAATTCTTGACGGTATAAGTGATGACATTTATGCTCAGACAGATGCATTCTGGATGGATGCAGGCTGGTACAGTTACAATGAGGGCTGGCACGACGGAGTAGGCAACTGGACTGTTGATACAAAACGATACGATAACGGTATTTCGGAGCTGTCGGGTTATGCCGCAGAAAAAGGACTCGGTCACGTTCTCTGGTACGAACCCGAAAGAGTTTGTCGTGGTACACATTTCTATAATACAGGTTCAGAGCACGAGAGATGGCTTATAGATATCGGCGATGATAATATTATGTGGAACCTTGCAGACAGTGAAGCCTTTGCATATTATTGTAATTATCTTCTCAGTTCTCTGAAAGAAAACGGAGTTACAGTTTACCGTCAGGATTTCAACTTTGCTCCTTTGGAATATTGGCAGAAAGCCGATGCTGAATATTACGACGGCAGAACGGGTATTTGTGAAAATCATTATGTAACCAATCTTTATGCATTTCTTGATTATCTCACTGAAAATATTGACGGACTTATAATTGACAACTGTGCTTCGGGCGGTAAGCGTCTTGACCTTGAAATGGCGTACCGCAGTATACCGTTCTGGAGAAGTGATTATAACTGTGCCGTACATTCAGACCTTTTTGAAGCAACGCAGTCACAGACTTACGGAATTTCATTCTGGCTTCCCATATCCGGTACGAATGTTAATGTTGAAAGTGAATATTCGGTCAGATCAAGTATAATGCCGCTTGTGCTTTTTGGCTTCGGTGCTTATGACAGTCCTTATTTCAGCCTTTATGCAGAACAGCGTGAATTAATGTCGGGCAATTATTATCCCCTTGATTTCGGCAGCTTTGATAAGGATAAAATGCTTGCTATGGAATATGTGAACGATGACGGAACAGAGGGTATGGCTCTTGTTTACAAGCGAGCAAATGTAAATGATGATACATATACTTTAAAGCTTAACGGACTTATTCCCGATGAAAAATATACTCTTTATGATGTGGATTCTTCGGGAGAATATTATTTTATGACAGGTCAGGAGCTTATGGACGAAGGACTTGGCATTGACTTACCCGAGGGCGAAAAGGCGATAATTATTATGTTTGCCGTATCAGAAGTCAGTTAAAAAAATTAATAACCAAAACCGACAGTTTTCGGGCTGTCGGTTTTTTATATATAGGAAATTACCTTTTAAAGATTATATTGATAAACAATAATTTAATTCATAATTCAAAATGCATAATGCATAATTAATTTAAA
>CAZBVV010000121.1:0-4961 GCA_964495345.1 uncultured Eubacteriales bacterium | reverse complement strand
TTTATGCTTTTCTATAAATTCAATAAATCTTTTCCAGCTGTGGCGTGAGAAGAAGTGTTTAGAATGAATCTTGAAATATCCCACATGACCGTCAAGCAGAGCTTCACCCGCTTTAAGATACCTGTCACACCCGACAAGACCGTCAAGACCGTTCTTTTCCCACATTTCCGAGGCTGCAAGGCAACACATCTGTTGAGATTGCGGATCTGCCCAATAGTCCATGTCGCAAGACCCCACAGCCACATATCGGGGAGCAACAGCCGCAAGCAGATAATGCTGATCAAAAATATCGGAAATATTATTCTCTGCATATTTAAAATAGTTTTTGCAGAACCAATAAGGAAAACGCCCCACTATATCTGCAATATTTTCACCTCTGACTCTTAAATCTCTGTCAATATGAGATTGTTCTACTCCCGTACTGCCGTGAGCAAGTGAATCACCTGCACAGCCTGCCGCATTGGAAAATGCAAATTTAAAACGTTCATCCGTCATAGCGGTATACAAAGCGGTTTTACCAAGCCTTGAATGACCTGCTATTGCAACATTTTGAGCATCTGTGCCGGACAAAGTCAGACCGTAATCAAGTAATCGCATAGCCGCCCATGCCCAGATTGCAATTTTTCCGCAATCAGCATCATTTACCTGTCCGTCAGGAAGAAGCAAGGGAGCAAGCCCCGTTGTAAAATCACCATCATCGGAAGAAATATCGGTATAACAGAAAAGTAAATAGTCCGCATCATACTCCGAAAGCTCCTCACGGGGGAAATAATGTGAATGCTCCATAGGATGAAAATTATTAACTATAATCAGCGGATGCTTTTTGCCGTCTGTATGTAAAAGCCTGTCAACCCTGAATGTGTGAGAATTGTCACCGATTCTTATTGTAAAATCAACACAAGAAAAAGCAACCTCACCGCAGCAATACCTGCTTTCAACCTCTGTTGCATCGGACACACTCCAAGTGTACGGCACATCGGGAAGATAACCGTAAACCTCACGCTGCATAATCTCTTTCATTTCATCCCGGCTTTTAAGCGGAGGTAATTTTCGTCTTTCAAGTTCTTTATACAACACATTCACCTTATTCCAATTTATAGATAATATACCACATGTTTACAGAAAAATAAAGATTTTTTAATAAAAATCTACCACAAATAACAACAAAGACAAAAAAGAAAATCTACATTTTTACAAAAACAGATGTATTTGTACACAAAATAAATAGATTTGTCTAAAAAGTTTAAGATTTTTTATTATTATGTACATAATTTGTTCACAAAAAATACAATATCTATGCTATAATACAAGTAATATTGATATTTTTTGTTCACAAAAATATCACATTTGTGTCATTAGGAGAGAGGAAACAATGTTAAAATCACCGGAGAATAAAAACTGTTATGAGTATTTAAGAGAGTGCACCGAAATATATGATGATGTCTATATGATGCAGCATTTCGGTGTCAAGTACATGAGAAGTAAAATTTTCAGCGATATGGATGCTCTTGCAGGCTTTTTTCAAAAGGAATTAGGCCTCAAAAGAGGCGATGTTGTTACTGTTTTTATGCCCACCACAGTTCAGAGCATAGTTGCTTTCTACGCTCTTAACAGCATAGGAGTTATAACCAATTTTGTGCATCCTCTTATGTCAACTGATTTCCTTAAAGAAAGAATTGAAGAAGTAAATTCCAAGGCAGTTATGATTCTTGATTTGCTTGCAAAAGACCATATTAAAACCATAAATGACAGCGGTATACCCTGTGTTGTTTGCTGCAGCTCTGACTATTCCGAAGGAATAAAGGGTGCGGGCTGTAAAGTCGGTGAAGCACTTATTAAAAAGCTTTATCCCAAATATAACAATGCTTACTACTATAAAGATGCTATCAAAAAGGCCTATGTACCTGAAAAGGTGACAGGCAACGGTGATGAATTGGGTGCATATCTTAACGGTGGCGGCACAACAGGTAAAAGCAAAACCATTAAAATTACTTCAAAATCAATCAACGAACTTGTATGGCGTGTTTCCGATCTTGATGAAATTCACGCTCCCGGTGAAGAAGCAGAGGTTATCGTTCTTCCTCTTTTCCATTGTTTCGGTCTTTGCATCGGTGTGCATATGGCAATGTGCAACAGTGCAAGAATTATTCCTATGATGCAGTTTGATGCCAAAATTTTCGTAAAACTTCTTAAACAGAACAGAGTAGCAGGTTTTGTGGGTATTCCTCTTATGTTCCAGAAGCTTGTGCGTCAGAAGGGCTTTGACGGTCCTCATCTTAAAAATACCCGTGTTATGTTCTGCGGCGGTGACGATGTGTCTGATGCATTTATAGACGAGTTCAATACATATTTTGAAAAATGGGGTGCAACAGGCAGACTCAGACAGGGCTACGGTCTTACAGAGACAAACTCCGTATGCACAACCAACTCAAACGATGATTACCGTCACGGTAGTATAGGAAGAGCTCTCAGAGGCGTTGACGTTGAAATCTGGGATGACAATCATAACAAGCTTCCTGACGGAGAAATCGGTGAGTTTGCAATTTCAGGTCCTACAATAATGGAAGGTTATTATATGGACGGTGAAGATAAGGAATACGGCATCCATACCGATGAAAACGGCAAAAAATGGGTGCTTTCCGGTGACCTCGGTTACAGAGATCCGGACGGATATTTCTTCTTCTCCGGCAGAAAAAAGAGACTTGTTATTATTTCCGGTTATAATGTTTACCCCACAGATATTGAAAAGGTTGTCGGTGATCTTCCTGAGGTAAAGGAAAGCTGTGCAGTTCAGGGTTGGGATAACAGCCGTTCTATGGTAAGGCTTTATCTTACAATGACAGATAAAAAGTACGAAACAGATGAAATGAAAGAGAAGATATGCAAACTTCTTGAAGATACTTTCTCAAAATTCTATGTTCCCCGTGATTTTGTCTTTATGGATAAGCTTCCCGAAACACCTCTTATGAAAGTAGATTTCATGAAACTTACTGCTGCTGATCCTGAAAAGGTAAGAATTGACAGAATGATAAAAGATTGACTTGATATTCAGATTCGTTTGTTATTGACAAACAGCGTATATTAAGATAAAATTATTTATATATTATATTAAAATCTATTTTTTTACAAAAGAATTAAAAAGGAGAAATAAGCAAAAATGATTACAATTAATGAACTTTTTTGCAAAGGTTGCGGTTACTGCATCAAATTTTGTCCGAAACATATATTGGAAATGAGTACTGAAAGGTCACAAAAAGGTCATTTCTACCCTGTAAATGTTAATAAGGATGCCTGCATATCCTGTGCGATATGTGCACTTATGTGTCCCGAAGCAGCTATTGAAGTTTCGGCAAAGGAGGATTAATGATGGAAAAGAGATTTATGAAAGGCTGTGAAGCCATCGCAGAAGCGGCTGTAAGAGGCGGTTGCCGTTTCTTCGCCGGTTATCCCATCACTCCGCAAAACGAAATACCCGAATATCTTTCCTGGAGACTTCCCGAAGTTGGCGGTGTATTCGTACAGGGAGAAAGTGAAGTTGCATCCATAAACATGGTATACGGTGCATCCTCAACAGGTACGCGTGCTCTTACAAGTTCTTCGGGCCCCGGTATCAGCCTTAAAGCAGAGGGTATTTCATATCTTGCATCTGCTCAGCTTCCGGCAGTTATCGTCAATATTTCAAGAGGCGGCCCCGGTCTCGGCTCAATTCAGCCTGCACAGTCAGATTATCTTCAGGCAACAAAGGCATTAGGTCATGGCGGTTTCAGAGCTATGGTATTTGCTCCCGCCACATTACAGGAAGCTGTTGATCTTACCTATAACGCTTGGGAATATGCCGAAAGAGATAAAGGCCCTGTAGTTATTCTTATGGATGGCTGTCTTGGTGCCATTATGGAAGAAGTAGAACTTCCCGAAATGAAAGAATTAAGCTATGAAAATACAGAGGATTGGTGTCTTGCCCGTGTAAACGGCAGACAAGAAAGTCATATGATTACGCCAATCATTCCCGAACTCGCTCTCGAAATGCTCAACAAATTCAAGGGTATGACATACAAAATGTGGGAAATGACCGATGTTAAAGTTGAAGAATATCTCCTTGAAGATGCTGAATATGTTGTTGTAGCATACGGTATTGCAGCGAGAGTTGCAAAGGAAGCTATCAACAATCTTCGTGAGCAGGGCTACAAGGTTGGTATGATAAGACCAATCACTCTTTATCCGTTCCCCAAAGCAAGTCTTGATAATCTTGACTACAACAAAGTAAAAGGCATCATTGATATTGAAATGACAATTCCTGCACAGATGCGTGACGATATTGAGCTTCAGGTAAAGGGGCGTTGCCCTGTACACGAATACGGTCGTTCAGGCGGTATTCTTCTTGATGACGACGGCGTATATGAAGCAATTGAACAGATAGTGAAAGGAGGAGCATAATAATGGCAGAATATAAAAGACCAAGTTCATTACTGCCAATGTCAACAGGCTATTGCCCAGGTTGTCTTCACGGGCTTGCAACAAGACTTGTAGCAGATGCGATTGAAGAACTTGACCAGCAGCAAAACGCACTGAATGTTGCATCAGTTGGCTGTAGTGCTCTTAACCTTTACTCATGGTGCGGTGACATTATCGGTGCTGCACACGGCAGAGCTCCTGCTGTTGCAACCGGCATAAAAAGATGCCTTCCCGACAGACTTGTTTTCACATATCAGGGTGATGGTGACCTTGCAGCTATCGGTCTTGCAGAAATTATGTCTGCAGCAAACAGAGGCGAAAACTTCACCGTTATCTTTGCAAACAATCAGACTTACGGTATGACAGGCGGTCAGATGGCTCCTACCACACTTGTTGGTCAGAAAACAACCACAACACCATTCGGCAGAGATCCTCAGACAGCAGGTTATCCTCTTAAAATGTGTGAACTTATTTCTGTTATTGAAGCACCCGTTTTTGTTGCAAGATAT
>CAZBVV010000120.1:0-5149 GCA_964495345.1 uncultured Eubacteriales bacterium | reverse complement strand
AAGTTAAGTACATCTGTGCTGCATTCCCCTCAGCTTGCGGTAAAACAAACCTTGCAATGCTTATTCCTCCCGAGGGATATCAGAAAGCAGGCTACAAGGTATGGTGCGTAGGTGACGATATTTCATGGATTCGCAAGGGCGAAGACGGAAGACTTTACGCAATCAACCCCGAAAACGGTTTCTTCGGCGTTGCTCCCGGCACAAACATGAAATCAAACCCCAATGCTCTTCTTTCAACAAAGAAAGGCACAATCTTTACAAACGTTGTTCATAATCTTGATAACAACACAGTATGGTGGGAAGGTCTTGACAAGAATCCCCCCACAAATGCAATCGACTGGCTCGGCAACGAATGGAACGGTGCTGAATCAACTGAGAAAGGTGCACATCCCAACTCAAGATTTACAGCTCCTACAGTTAACTGTCCTTGCCTTAGCAGCGAATTTGAAAATCCCGCAGGTGTTCCCATTTCTGCATTTGTATTTGGTGGCAGAAGAGCTAAACTTGCTCCTCTTGTATACCAGGCAAAGAGCTGGAACAACGGTGTATTCGTAGGTTCAATTATGGCTTCTGAGACAACAGCCGCAGCAGCAGGTGCAGTTGGTGTTGTTCGTCGTGACCCCATGGCTATGCTTCCTTTCTGTGGTTACAATATGGCAGATTACTGGCAGCATTGGATTAACATCGGTACAACTCTTGATGAAGACAAAGCTCCCAAGTTCTTCAACGTTAACTGGTTCCGTAAAGACGACGACGGCAACTTCATGTGGCCCGGTTTCGGTGACAATCTTCGTGTTCTTGAGTGGATTCTTAAAAGATGTGACGGCAAGGTTGATGCAAAAGAAACAGCTATCGGTTACGTTCCTTATGCAGAGGACATCAACATTGAAGGCATCGAAGATGAGGTAACTCTCGACAGTCTTAAATCAATTCTTGAGGTTGACAAGGCTCTCTGGCTTGACGAAACAAAGGGTATCGAAGAGTTCTATGCTAAGTTCGGCGATAAGATGCCCGAAACACTTCTTGCAGAACTTGCAACTCTTAAATCAAACCTTGCTTAATTAAAAAATTTCCATATTTTTCAGCATCGACATTACAGTCGGTGCTGTTTTTTATGCATATTAGCTTGTTTATATCAAATAATATAATTGACAAAAATACAAAGAGGTGTTATAAATGCAGAATATCACAGCAAAAGAGCTTTCAGCAATCGAAGATCAGCTTAACTACGAACAGCTTTTAATCAAGAAGTACAAAAATTACGCAACAATGTGTCAGGATGCACAGCTTAAAACAACTTGTGAAAATCTTGCGGCACAGCACAAAACTCATTTTGACACAATCATGTCATATTTAGGTAATTAAGAGGTGACAAAAATGAATCAGAATCCAATGACGGATAAAGAGATTATGGATGATATTTTATCATCACAGAAAATGATTACTGACACTTACAATACTTTTACAAACGAATGTGTAAATCAGCAATTAAGAACAGATTTTCTCAACATTCTCAGAGAAGAACACAATCTTCAGCAGAGCGTTTTTGATCAGATGAAATCAAGAGGCTGGTATTGTCCTGCATCGGCTGAACAGCAGAAAGTAACGGCGGCTTATACAAAATTCAGCAACATTCAGCAGACATTATAAAAATTTCTCCTCGGACTATTGTTCGGGGAGATAATTTATGCTATTATATTTACGGAGTTGATTATAATGAGATACATAGCAGACCACGATTTTCATATTCATTCAACAATTTCTCCCTGTTGTCATGACCCAAATCAGACGCCACAGGCAATTTATGAATATGCAAAAAGAAACAATTACAGAAAAATCTGTCTTACAAATCATTTATGGGATGAAACAGTTGAAAGTGTAGCTCAATGGCACGAAAAACAGCGTTTTGAATTTCTTACGTCTGCTTTACCGTTACCAAACGACGGCAGTGTAAAATTCTGTTTCGGTGCTGAAACTGATATGGATATGAATTATGTCGTGGGTATCAGCAAGGAACGTATTGATGAGTTTGATTTTATTGTTGTACCAACCACACATTTACATTTATCAGGTTACACAATTGAAAGAGGTGTTGACACGATACAGGGGAGGGTAGATGCCTGGATTAACAGATTCAGAGAATTGCTGAAAAAAGATTTACCGTTTTACAAAATGGGTATTGCACATCTTACCTGCGGACATATTTTCGGTGACAGAACGCCCGAAGTTATTGCAAATATTCCTGATGATGTACTGTATGAATTGTTTACTGAAAGTGCAGAAAAAGGCTTGGGAATTGAGCTTAATATAAAATCACTTAATTTAAATGATGAACTTAAAAATATTATTTTCAGACCATATTACATAGCAAAAGATTGCGGCTGTAAATTCTATCTCGGCAGTGATTCCCATAAAGTAAAGGCGTTGGATGAAGCAAAAGATAATTTTGAAAATATAATCACTATTCTTGATTTGCAGGAAAGTGACAAATTTGATTTTTTTAATGGCTAAAAACACAAACAACGAGAGAAGTTTAGACTTCTCTCGTTGTGTCATATTATTCAATTATTGCATTTAACCAGGACAATACACTTCTGTAAACATCCGACTTATCTTTTTCATTAAGAATTTCGTGCCTGTCACCGTCAAAAAGTTTAATTGTAACATCAGAATGACCCGTATTTGCAAGATTGCGGTAAACTTCCTTTATTCCCTTGCCATAGTTACCGACAGGGTCAGCATTACCGGCAATAAGATAGATGGGTAAATCCTTTCTGACCGCTGAAAACCACTCAGGACGGTTAATTTCAACAATCATTTCCATCAAATCTCTGTAACCGCAGGCAGTAAACAGGAATCCGCAGTATTTATCTTCAATATATTTATCAACGATGTCATTATCACTTGTAAGCCAATCAAATGCTGTCCTTGCAGGCTTTATTTTACTGTTGTATGTACCAAACGCAAGCTTGTCTATAAGCTTTGAGCGATAATGTGTACCTTTGATTTTAATTATAGATTTTACAACACCGATACCTACTCCGGCTGCAGGATTTGCACCCGCCGTGCCGCAATAAATTGCACCGTTTATTTCATCGCCGTAGAGCGTTGAATAAAGCCTTGCTACAAAAGAACCCATACTGTGTCCAAAAAGTATAACAGGTACATCGGGCAATTCACTTTTGGCAATATCCGTAAGATTTTTTGTGTCATCAACAATATTTTTCCAACCGTTTTCAGTACCGAAGAATCCGAGTTGTGAATCATCACTTACAGACTTTCCATGCCCTAAATGGTCGTTGATAAATACAGCATAACCGTTATCGTTAAGATACGATATAAAATCTTCATATCTTTTGTGATGTTCTGCCATTCCGTGAGCAATTTGTACAATACCTTTAACTTTAATATTATCAGCAGGGAAGTACCCCCAAGCTGAAATATCACAAAGACCCAAGGATGATTTATAAGTGTAAGCTGTACAAGTTCCATTCATATTAATCACCTTTTATAGGGTTTAATTATTTTGCAGGATGAACATCGTATCCGTTTTTCTCAAGAAATTTTGCAATTCTTTCACCGGGATTAAGCAGGGGACTGATTGACTTATCTTCATTAAGACTGTCTACAAGTAATGCAATATACTTTGACATATCAACAGTATAGTACCAATCTCTTTTAAGCAGTTCGGGAGTGCGGTATACAAGGTTTGTTGTAAATACACCGTCAATAAGTCCGTCTGCATAAGCTTTATCAAAAGCGGCAAGACCGTTACAGAAAAGACCGAATGCCGAACACATGAAGATTCTTCTTGCTTTAAGCTCTTTAAGCTTTGTTGCAACTTCAATCATTGAATCGCCGGATGAAATCATATCGTCAACAATGATAACATCTTTTCCCTCAACATTGTCGCCAAGGAATTCGTGTGCAATTATGGGGTTTCTGCCGTTAACTATAACAGAATAATCTCTTCTCTTATAGAACATACCAAGTTCAACACCAAGAACTGTTGAATAATAAATACATCTCTGAATACCGCCCTCATCGGGAGATATAATCATAAGATTCTCTTTATCAATTTTAAAATCTTTAACATTACGTACAAGAGCTTTAATCATCTGATATGTTGTCTGTACATTTTCAAAGCCTTTAAGAGGAATAGCGTTCTGAACTCTGGGGTCGTGAGCATCGAATGTAATAATATTGTCAACACCCATAAGATTACAAAGTTCCTGAAGAGCCAATGCACAGTCAAGTGATTCACGGTTACTTCTCTTATGCTGTCTGCCTTCATAAAGCATGGGCATGATAACGGTAATTCTCTCTGCTTTACCTGCACAAGCAGCAATAGCTCTTTTAAGGTTTGCAAAGTGTTCGTCGGGTGACATGGGAACATCTTCACCGTAAGCACTATGCTTGATACCGTAATTGAAAACATCAACAACAATGTAAATATCAGCACCTCTTACAGATTCGTGAATAACAGCCTTGCCTTCACCTGTGCCGAAACGGGGAAAATCAACATCCATAAGGTATGTATCTTTAAGATAGCCGTAAAAAGCAATAGATGTTTTGTGTTCGCTGATTTTTTCTTTTCTCCAATCAACAATGTACTTATCTACCTTTTTGGCAAGTTCGTAACATCCTGGGAGTGCGATAATTCCAAGTTGACCTACGGGAATTCTTGTGAGTTCTTCGGTTAAAATTGGCATGAAATAAAACCTCCATAATAATCTTACTTATATTGTACCTTATTTTGACGAATTTGCAATACCAAAAAAGAAGTTTGTTAGATTTTACACAAAAAAAACTTAAAATACAATTAAAAATATCTAAAATTATGGTTAAAATATCTTATAAAAAATAATATTATATATAACAAATGATTTTTATATTTTTTCTCTTGACTTTTCCTGTTAAATATCATATAATAATCTCTGCAAATATTTGCCGGTGTGGCGGAATAGGCAGACGCAAGGGACTTAAAATCCCTCGGTGGCAACACCGTACCGGTTCAAGTCCGGTCACCGGCACCAAAATAAGACAGTCTTCGGACTGTCTTATTTTTATCAATATTAACTGTAAGCAAATGTGTTGTAATAATTGCTAAATAATTCTTGATATTTTTGTTATATGATAATGTTGCACT
>CAZBVV010000119.1:0-5165 GCA_964495345.1 uncultured Eubacteriales bacterium | reverse complement strand
GGTCTTTATATCTTTCTGCCTCTATAATGCCGTCATTTACATTAAGCTTGCAGATTCTTGCGTTTCTGGCGTCAAATGCACTGTGTTCATCGCCGTAATCTCTTGCGTGGTAAACGGCGTACCATTGTCCGTCCTCTTTAATTACGGAGTGGTGTCCGGTTCCTTCTTCAAACTCATTAGCTTTAAGCACGGGATGATATGTATTTTCATCGGGATATTTCTCAAACTTTATCTTCGTAAGGTCGGTTTCGTCCGTTTTGGCTCTTGCATAGCCGATATAATACGTAGGCTGTTCATAGCAGTTACCCGAATACATCAAATAGTGCCAATCCCCCTCTTTAAAGTAGCAAGCACCCTCAATAGTGTGCCAATGCTGACCTTTTTTATAGCGGTCACGGCGGAAAATATCCTCGTCAAGAGTAGGCTCAACAACAAGCACAGGCTCGCCTGCGGGAGTAAAGGGGTCAAGCATTTTATCAACATAAATGCAAGTGCCGATTCTTTCACCCTCAAATCTGTTTGCGGAGTAGAAAAGGAAAAGTCCCGCTTCATTCTGCACGATATGTGAGTCGATAGAGAACGGATGCAGAATCCTTGTTGTGTCCGTAAAAGGTCCTAAGGGATTATCTGCAACGGAAACGTGCATAGCACCTCTGTGACCGCCTTTATCGGGTTCGTCATCATAGATTTCGATTGAGTTGTACATATAGAACTTGCCCTCAAGCTCAATAACGCTGGGTGCCCAGAATGAATCCCTTTCAGGCACGGTCATAACCACGCCGTAGTATTCCCAACCCTCAAAAAGACTGTCGGACTGATAAGCGTAAACGGCATCGTGACCTGTTACGTAAATATAATATCTGCCGCCGCTTTTTAAAATAAACGGGTCTGCCTGACCTTTGTAACATTCTTTGTCTGTGGGTAATAATCGCATTTTTTATTCTCCTTCTATACCTAAAATTTCGTCTGCCGATGTAAGTGAATCCGCAGAATCAACAGATTTGAGCTTTTTAACAATCATGCCGTTACGCTTGATTGCGGCTTCGATTGAGGTATCTGCCTCACCGATTTTCTTCCTTACCTTTTCAAGCTGTTCGCTGAAGGTGTCGTACTGTTTTCTTACCGCACCCAACACAAGCTTGATTTCATTGGCTTTTTCATTTATTGCCATTGTCTTAAAGCCCATTGAGAATGAGTTGAGTAAGGCGGTGATAGTGGTGGGACCTGCAATCATAACGTTAAATTCTGACTGTATTTTTTCAAGCAAGCCCGATTTTGACGATGCAATTTCCGCATAAAGACCTTCCGTTGCAAGGTACATTATTGAAAAGGGTGTGGTAACGGGGGGATTTATGTATTTTGCAACTGTTTTTGCTTCTTCGGTAACACGTCTTTCAAGAGCTTTTCTGGCAAGAGAAACAGCCTCGGCATCTGCGCTGTCTGCGGCAGCACAAAGTCTTGCGTAATCCTCCATGGGGAACTTTGAGTCGATAGGGAGATAGGTAATTTTTTTGCTGTCTGTTCCGTCGGGAATTTTAACGGCAAATTCAACAATATCACGGCTGTCATCGGGCTGAAAATTCTTAACGTACATATTGGGAATGGTCTGGTCAAGTATGCCTTCAAGCTGATACTCTGCCCATGTGCCTCTTGCCTTTACATTGGTGAGGATTCTGTTAAGAGACGTAACATTCTGTGTAATACCGCCCGAAAGTTCCTTCATTTCACCCAGAGATTTATACAGGTTTTCAAGCTGTTCGGAAACGGTTTTGAACGAAGAATCAAGCCTTGTGGTAAGAGTTGATGTAAGCTTTTCGTCAACGGTAACTCGCATTTCTTCCAGCTTTTTCTCGTTACTCTGAGTCATTTTTTCAACAGACTCCATAAGAGTACGCATTATTTTTTCACTCTGCTGAGCGTTGGCAGTCTGAATCTGAGCAATAGCTTCGTTAACGGACACAATAAGCTTGTGCTGTCTTTCAAGAGTTTTTTCTGACATTTCGGCAATTTTTGCGTTTATATCGGTAACAGCTCTTGCGGTTTCCTGCCTGCTGTTGGACATTTCACGGGATACGCTGTCTGAAAGGGCGTCAATTTTTGCCCTCATTTCCATAAGCTCTTTGGCGTTATCGGGATTTGCAGCGGTGTTTTTCTTTGCAAAAACCATAGCACAAGCTGAAAACACAACCGACACAATCAACAGTACAATCATAATAATTTCGGTCATCATATCACTCTCCTGACATGAGTATAACACATCTTTTACTGAAAGTTAAGTAAAAATATTAAAATAATATAGATTTACAAGCTGAAATGTGCTACAATACTTTTCAAAGGAGAGATACAATGAAAAAATTAACGGCAATTCTGCTTATTTTAATATCTGTTATAACAATATTCACGTCATGTAACGAGGAAACCGATTCCGACCTGTATTACCCCGTTACTCAGGATTTCGGCACAATCGACCCTCAGGTTGCATCCGTATCATCATCAAAACTGATTGCATATAATTGCTTTGAGGGACTTGTCAGGTTTGATGAAAATAAAAATATCGTCGCCGCAGGTGCAGACAGTTGGACTGTTTCCGAAGATTCACTCACATACACATTCAATCTTCGCAAGGATGCCAAATGGTATCTTACCAACACATCAAAAGAGGAGTTAAGCGATACCGACCCCACAAAAAGCTTATTGCCCGCAAACTTTGACAACCGTGTTACAGCTCATGATTATGCATTCGGCTTGAAAAGAGCATTGAATCCCGAAACAGGCTCGGCAGACGGCAAATATCTGTCTGCCATAAAAAACGGAGCTGCCGTGCTTGAGGGCACGCTAACTGCGGATGCATTAGGCATTGAGGTGCTTGACGATTACACCCTGCGTATAACTCTTGACTACGCTGACCCCAACTTTTTATACTATCTTACAAGACTTGCGGCTATGCCCTGCAACGAAACGTTTTTTAACGCCTGCAAGGGCAGATACGGTCTTGCCATGGAATATATGCTTTGCAACGGAGCGTATATCGTGTACCGTTGGTCGCAAAATACGTTGATAAGGCTTGAAAAAAATCCTCTTTACACAGGTGACGGTGTTCCGAAAAATGACCGTGTATGGGTTTATTATCTTGAAGATTCTGCCTCCCTGCCCGAAAAAATAAAAAAAGGCACTTACGATGCAGGCTATGTTTCTGCGGACAGCGTAAATCTTTTTGAGGATGACTTTACCGTATCTGCACTCAGCGACGTTATATGGGGTTATTGGTTCAACAGCGACACGGATATGTTTGCAACAACTGCTTTCCGTAAGGCTTTTGCGGCTGCAGCAGATTTATCTTTGCTTACAGCACCGGATTATATTGAGGGCTCAACGAACAGACTGCTTACGAACACTCTTTCACCCTATTATCAGTATAATCCCGACCTTATCTCCTACGATGAAGCGGCGGCAATCGCATATTACAACGCCGCATTGGCGGAAAACGAAAACGTATCGGCATCAACTGCCGTAACCGTACTTACAACGGAGGATTTTGAAGAAGGCGTAAAAAAACAAATTCAAATATGGCAAAGAGTATTCGGTATTGACGTTAAAATTAACGTGCAGACAAGAGAAATTGCTCAAAACCTGTTCAATTCGGGGAATTATCAGATTGCGTTCCTGCCCGTATCAATCACAGCATCCAACACAGCGGAATTTTTCAGAACGTTCAAATCCGATTCATCTTACAATATCACAAGCTACGCAAACGAATACTACGACAGTCTTATAAACTCCCTTACGGACACCATGACCGACGAGCAGAAAAACAATCTGTTTAAAAAATGTGAGCAGACGGTTATTTCCGATGCAGTCGTTATTCCCGTTTACACCGAGGCTTCGTATTTTATCCTTGGAAAAGGCGTTTCGGGGATTTATTCATTCTCAAACAGCGAGATATATTTCCGAAACGGAACTACAAATTGAGAAAGGCAGAAGATTATGTCAGTTATAAAACCTTTTAAAGCAATAAGACCGAAAAAAGAATTTGCATCCGCCGTTGCGGCTCTCCCCTACGACGTTATGAACAGCGATGAAGCAAGGGTGGCGGTACAGGGCAAGCCATATTCATTTCTTCATGTAGACAAGGCAGAAATCGACCTGCCCGACGGCACTTACATTTACGATGAAGCTGTATATCTTAAAGCAAGAGAAAACCTTGACAAGCTCTCTGCTGACGGCATCTGCATACAGGACGGCGAGCCAAAGCTTTACGTCTACCGCCAGATAATGAACGGCAGGGCTCAGACAGGTATTGTAGGCTGTGCATCCATTGACGATTATATGAACAACGTTATCAAAAAGCACGAGCTTACAAGAGCAGACAAAGAGGCAGACAGAATCAATCACGTTGATTACTGCGATGCTAACACAGGCCCTATTTTCCTGACTTACCGAGGCTCAGATGCTATTGACTGCATTATTGCCAAATACACCGCAACCGAACCGGAATACGACTTTACAACAGATGACGACATTCAAAACACCGTTTGGGTAATATCGGATAGTGCAGATATTGATGCTTTGGTTGAAAATTTCAGAAATGTGCCCTATCTCTATATTGCAGACGGACATCACAGAGCCGCCTCAGCAGTAAAGGTAGGTATGAAACGCCGACAGGCAAATCCCGATTTTGACGGTACGGAGGAATTCAACTTTTTCCTTGCAGTATATTTTAAAAGCGATGACCTTGCAATTATGGATTACAACCGCCTTATTGCAGATAAAAATTCAATGACGACAGCTGAAATTATTGAAAAGTTAAGCAAAAATTTCACCGTAGAAAAATATACAAACGGTGCATACAAGCCCGAAAGCAAGCATACATTTGGAATGTACATTGACAAAGAATGGTACAAGCTAACCGCAAAAGACGGCACTTACGATGATACCGACCCTGTGGAGCGACTTGATGTTTCCATTCTGCAAAAAAACGCTATTACTCCCGTCTTCGGCATTGACGACCCGAGAACAGACAAGAGAATAGACTTTGTAGGCGGTATAAGAGGTCTTACAGAGCTTGAAAGACGCTGTGCAGAAGATATGCAAATCGCATTTTCCATGTACCCCACCACTCTTGATGACCTGATGGATATTGCAGACGCATCAAAAATAATGCCGCC
>CAZBVV010000118.1:0-5256 GCA_964495345.1 uncultured Eubacteriales bacterium | reverse complement strand
TAAATTATTGTTTAACAACGCCTTTTTTTAATATAACATTCGCGTACAATGCACTTTCGCTTGTTGCAACAATAGCGTATGCTTCTTTTGCTCTGTCATAGAAAGCAAAGCGTTCAATTTCTGAAAAGTTAACGTTATCCTGATGAGCGTCAACAATTTTTTTGTATTCTTTCCAGATGACGGGATCGACATCGTCACCGGGAGTTACCTGCATAAGCATAACAGGGCTTTCAACATATGTATCAAGCGGAAAAAGCTGTAAAACAGCGTCAAGAATTGCAGGTACACCGTGACCGTCACAGCGGACGAGTCTTTTTGCGTTTGATGCTGCAGGGAAGTTACCGTCACCGATAACGATTTCGTCACCGTGACCCATTTCGTGAAGAATTTTAAGCAGTTCAGGTGAAATAACAGACGGAATATTTTTAAGCATAAATTTTGCCTCCTATATGTATTTTTTCTATTTTAACATATCCGAATAGAATATACAATAATTAAAAAATAAATATCCTTTAATTTTTATTAATTTTATTTATTTTGTCAAAATAAAATAAAAACTCTTGAAAAATAAAAAATATTGCTGTATTATATTGATATAAAGTATATTCGGGAATGTGCGCTTTTTTACTTTATGTCTCTCCGAACGCCTGCTTCGCGTGCTCGGAGACGGACTAACCGAAAACGGTCGCCGTGATACGGAAAATACCGTTTTATGTCTATAAGTGCCGGTTTCACAATTAGGAGGACAAATTTTGAACGGAGATTTACACTGTCATACGAAATTATCGGACGGTACATTAGGTATTGAAGAAGTTGTTGCGCTTGCTGTAAAGCGCGGTATTGAAACTATTGCAATTACAGATCACGATTGCCTTGCAGGTACTGTAAGGGCAAAGGTTATAGGTGACAGAAACGGTATAAAGGTTATCCCGGGTGTTGAACTTTCTGCTTTGGACAAAAGAAGCGGCAAGAATGTACATATCCTTGCGTATCTGTTTGACAGTCCTGACCGTATTGAGGGGCTTTGTCATAATAATTCACTTGCAAGAAAAAGAGCCGCCCAGTTTATGATGGTTAAGGCTGCAAAGTTTTATCAGTTTTCCAATGACCTTGTTGTAAAATGTGCTTCAGGTTCAACCAATCTTTATGAACAGCATATTATGCATGCGCTTATGCAATGCGGTTATACCGATAAAATATACGGTGATGTTTACGAACAGCTTTTCGACAGGAGCAATCCTTCAAATATTTATGTTCAGCCAAATTTTGCAGATGTTTTTGATGTTATACAGGCTGTGCATGAGGCAGGCGGTATAGCCGTGCTTGCACATCCCGCCCTTTACGATAATTTTGATATCCTTGATGATTTGGTTGAGGCAGGTATAAACGGTATCGAAGTGTGGCATCCTTCTTGCACAAAGGAACAGGAAGAAATGCTTGTTACATACGCAAAAAAACATAAATTGCTTATGACAGGCGGTAGTGATTTCCACGGTATGTACAATAAGGGAGTTTATTCATTGGGTGATTATGTAACACCCAAACAGCAGTTGAATGAATTGCTTAATTACAAAACAAAAATAAAAAGACAGCAAAAAAAGCTTGCCGCAATGTCTGCGGAAGCGGAGGGCTGATATTATTTCAGGAGTTTTTGATATGAACCATGAGGATTTAGACATTAAAATTTTTTCTCCTATAAAAACAGGTGAGATGGAAGATCCTGTTGTTATTGTAGATGAGATGAAACGCCAGGTGCTTTCGGGCAATTTGCAAAAAGCAAAGGAGCTTGGTAAGCGAATAGCTGACTTTTTCCCCGTTGCGGCAGAAAAAGAAGAACTCTGGAATATGGCAAAGTGTTGTAACGTTCAGGAGCTTGACAGAAATATTAAGGACCAGGCAATTATTTTGTCAGTTTTTGCGGCGGAGTATTTTCTTAATCAGTATCTTACAGATGCAATCTTATCAACGTCTGCATTAACTGTTCTTTATGATACACTTACCGCAGATTTGCCCGAGCTTTACAATCATCTTTTGTCATCAACTGCATTTTCTTTCTACTATATGAACGTTGACAGAAACGATGCAAACCCCGAAATTATCGGTCAGACTTTTGCCATGCTTTGCGGTGATAAGAGTTCACGGGAGTTATGTTGCTACGGTGAGGCTGTATTCAAAATAACACTTGAACATTATAAGGATATTACAGACAGTATGGACTTTAACTGAAAAACGCAAACGGTTCTTAACGAGCCGTTTTTTCTTTATAGGAAACTGTGTGTTCTGTATATTGCATTTGTTGATAAAGTGTGCTATAATGAATGCAGTATAAATATTCAAGGTTTGTTTAAGATTTATCGTTATAATGTGTATTGTCAGGAGTTATCTTGCAGATAAAAAAGCGGTTTTCTTCAATTAACATAAATTTTCCTTTCACAAACACACATTAAAGGCGGTTCATCAGAGCCGCCTTTAGTGTTTATAGGGATTTGCAAAAAACAATAATTTATCTGCGATAAATTATTGTAATGATGGTTGCCTTGCGGCAAATGATGGTTTGCTACGCAAAATGATATATGACCTGCGGTCAAATGATATATTTGCCGTTGGCAAATATTGTGGAAGGGTTACACCCTTACCCATTATAATTCAAGCCGCTTTGCGGCTTCCACAACAATTTGCTGAAAGCAAATTATATCACATTTGCGAAGCAAATATATCACATCCGCATTGGCGGATATATCACATTTTTCCAAAGGAAAAATATATCACTACAATAATTTATCGCAGATAAATTATTGTTTACAGGGGTGAAACTATGAATTGGAAAGAAATATACAACAGCAGGCTTGTTACTGCTCAAGAGGCAATCAGTCATATTAATGACGGTGATAAGGTGGTTATGTCATTTGGTTGCGGTGAACCGAGAGGTATTGTTCGTGCCATGTGTGAGCAGTATGAGAATTTTCATAATGTGCAGATTTCAAGTATGTTGCTTTTGGGCGAAACACCTTGGGTTGACCCGAAATACAAGGGGCATTTTTCCTTCAACTGCTTTTTTGCATCGGGTTCAAACAGAGCCGCAATTCTAAAGGGAGATGCAGATTTTACCACCTGCTATTTTTATGAAATTCCTGAGGTTTTGCGTGAGGTTATAAAACCGAGAGTTGCAATTCTGTCAGTTTGTCCGCCCGATGAAAACGGCTTTGTTTCTTTGGGCACGAATGTTGATTACATCGAGAGCACTCTTGATTACTGTGAAATTAAAATTGCACAAGTAAATAAATTTGTTCCCCGCACGCACGGTGAAGCCCTTAAACATATTTCCGAATTTGACTTTTTCGTAGAGATAGACGAGCCGTTGCCCGAGGTTTCCGATGTTCCCATTACCGATGTTGAAAGGCAGATAGGCAAAAACTGTGCAATGCTCATTAATGACGGTGACTGTATACAGCTTGGCATCGGCGGTATTCCAAACGCAATCTGCCAAGAGCTTAAAGGTAAGCAAAATCTCGGATTGCACTCGGAAATGGTTGGTGACGGAGTTGTAGACCTTATTAAGTCGGGCGTTATAAATAATTCAAAGAAAAACAATCATCATAAGGGTAAAAGTTTGTTGGGTTTTGCATTCGGCACGAAGAAACTGTTTGATTTTTTGAGTGATAATCCCGATATTGAAATGCATCCTATTGAATATATAAATTATCCGCCTGTAATTGCGGAAAATAATAATATGGTTTCAGTAAATTCCTGCCTGCAGGTTGATTTGCAGGGGCAGGTTGTTGCAGATACAATCGGTCTTACACAGTTTTCGGGCGTAGGCGGTCAGGTCGATTTTGTAAGAGGTGCAACAATGAGCAAAGGCGGCAGGAGCATTATTGCCATGCCGTCAACAGCTAAAAATAACACGGTTTCAAGAATTGTGCCTACCATTACGGAAAATTCTGCAGTCACAACAAGCCGAAACGATGTGAATTATATAGTAACGGAGTTTGGTATTGCACAGCTTAAAGGTAAAACCATGAAAGAGCGAGCAAAAGCACTTATAAATATTGCACATCCCGATTTTAGAGCAGAACTCGGCAAAGTATTTGAAGAACGCTTCGGTGAAAAGGTATAATTTAAAAAAATACAATAATATGCTTGATTTTTTTGTTAATTTGTTATAGAATCTACTTGTAAAAATTTAACGGAGGCAATTCCTATGAAAAAATCACTTAAAAAAGCAATCAGTGTATTTCTTTGCGTTGTAATGCTTCTTTGCACAGGTGTCGTTGCTTTTGCTGCAGACGATGTTGAAATCAGCAGAGTCCATTGTACAGTTTACGGTGACACCGCAACACAGAGAGGTATCAGCTGGTACACAAATGTTGAAACAGACACAGCAGTTAAAGTTTATGCTTTGGGTATAAACGACGTAACTGATGAACTCACAATCGAAACCGAATGTAAAGAGTGGGACGGCAATTATATGCATAAGGCATATATCAGCGGACTTACAGCAGGTATGCTTTACACCTACAAAATCGGTGACGGCACAAACTGGGAAACAGGTACATTCACAACCGACAATGGTGACAGTATCGTTAACTTTGTTGTTGTAGCTGACATTCAGGCAAGCAGCCTTGAAAACTTCAATAAGGGTCAGGCTACTATTGAAGCAGCATTCAATATGATGCCCTATGCTGATTTCTATGCAAACCTCGGTGACTTCACAAACGACAGCACAAACGAGGAATGGGACTACTATGCTGAAGCTATGGACGCTATCAACGCCACACAGACAATCGTTCCTATTGCAGGTAACCACGACAGCAACAGCGGTTGGTTCAACAATATGTTTGCTCTTGATACAACAGAAAGCGTAGTAACAAACAACGGTGTTAACTATTCTTTCGATTACGGTAACGTTCACGTTGCAGTTGTTAACACTAACGATAATATTTCTATTTCCAACGCACAGCTCACATGGCTTGAAAACGATATGAATTCCACAGATGCTGATTGGAAAATCGTATTTATGCACAAGTCACCTTACTCACTCGGTAAGGATATCAAGTGGCCCGATGCTTGCTATCTTCAGGAAACACTTGCAGCAGTTTGTGACAGAACTAACGTTGACCTTGTTATGTCCGGTCATGACCACATGTATTTAAGAACAAAGGCTCTTAACGATAATAAAGTTGTTGATCAGAAAGACGGCTCAACATATGTTCTTGCAGGTACAGCAGGTTCAAAGAGATATGAGTTCCGTACATT
>CAZBVV010000117.1:0-5335 GCA_964495345.1 uncultured Eubacteriales bacterium | reverse complement strand
CCCAAAGGGATGCGTTCAACACGATTTCCTCGCAGGATTTTGTCACCTATTGATGGATTGTCCGTTTTTATGTCACTTAATGCAGATTCAATATCGTCTTGAGTCAGTTCTTCGCCAAAACGCCCGATTAAAACATCAAAGTATTCCTCATGGGCAATCACCCATGATATACCGGGGTTTCCCTTGTGAAAAAGGTATACCGTGTAGGGCTTTGGGGGATTTTCGGCTGAAATACGCTCTAAATATGCTCTGTGAACAGTAAAAATGCTGTCCTTTTGCATATCATTTTCTATCATAAATTTATTGGGCAAAAGGCGTCGTACAGGGGAGTCAATTCCTGCTGAATCTATGATAAGGTCTGCAAAAACAGCGTCGGTTTTGCTTGCTCGGGCAAGAGTTATCCCCTGTATGCGGTCATTAGTTGCGATGATACCGGAAATTTCACAGCCGAATCTGAATTTCACTCCGTTTGCTTGCGCGTTGTTTATAAGATGGCTGATAAGGAGCTTTCTGTCCATGGAACAGTTTGTGCCGCCGTTTGTGTCGGGCAGGGAAATCCTTACCGTTTTTGACGGATTTATAAACGACAGAGGATATGGGGTTTTATAGTTTTCCTTTGCAGGTAAAGGGATTCCCGCCTCCTCAAAACAAGCAATTCTGAATGTATCGTGCCAATCAAAGCCGATATTTTCTTTTTCGTTTTGCTCGTATACCGTTACGTCAAATCCGTTTTTTGCAAGCACGGTTGCTGCAACAACCCCTCCGTGACCTGCACCTGCTACAATTATTTTCTTTTTCAAAAGTATACTCCCATTTATTTTTTTTGTTTTATGGTGAGAATAACCAAAAGTTGTGTTAATAAATTTAACAAAAAAACAGCTTTGTATTCATAATTATTGTTGCAATTTTAGAAATTGTATGCTATAATGTGGATATTGTGAACACCACGGAGAGGAGTTGTTATTTTTGGCTGATAATAATTCTCAGACACAAGTCGAAGAGCTTAATACCGACTATGTGTATGAAAACCGAAGATATGTCGGCAGAAAAGAAACTGTCGGTTTTGTTCTTTGGGATGCAGCTCAAAGCTTTAACATCGACAAATATTCAGACCGATTTATAACAAACATCGTTCAGGTTGATCTGTCATTGCAGATGATTGAACAGGCAATCAACGGCGTTTGGGATATTGTGAACGATGTTTTTATGGGTGCTATTGTTGACAGAACCCGTACCCGTTGGGGTAAATTTAAACCCTATCTGTTACTTCTTGCAATTCCCGGTCTTATCGGTACTTGTCTTTATTGGTTTATGCCCCTTATTTTTGAAGGCAGAACTTCAATGGACCTTACAAAGTTTATTTTCTATTTCCTTCTTGCTTTTATCCGTGAGGGTATCGGCACATTCCAGACCATTTCCCGTAACGGTATGATGGCAACCATAACGCCGCACCCTGTTGACCGAACGCGACTAATTACCCTTGCCAACTTTGCATCCGGTACATTCGGTGAAAAATTGCCTGAGCAGATTACAACCGTTATTCTTGATATTATTGACAATAATGTGTTTAAATCAAAAAAGAGTACACTTTATCTTACAACGTTTGTAGGTATGGGTGTTTTCACAACCATTGTTTCCAGCGGTATGTCAATGTGGTACTTCATGAACTCAAGAGAACGAGTCATGCAGTCTGTTGAAAAACCTGATATCATGCAGGGTGTAAAATCAATTATTAACAATAAACCTATTTTGTTGCTCACACTTTGTGACTTCCTTTCCAACTTTGGTATCGGCGGAAGCAAGAGTGACTATTACATAGATGTTCTGCATCTTGCATCAATGACAATGATTACGGGTATTGCGGCGGCTCCCGTAAGCCCAATTTCCTATGCATATGTTCCTTGGTTGCGTAGACATTTCTCAAGTAAATTCCTTTATATTTCCAGCCGTTACATTACCGAAATCCTTAATGTTTTCGTATTTGGTGTAGGTATTGTTGGTATGAACTGGAAAACAAAGAAGGGCGGTATTTACCAGAGTACGATCGGTATGCTTATCGTAATGAGTATTTATGAGCTTATATGGACTCTCTTCTATGGCACACGTTCAGTCATCGGTACTGAAATGTACAATGAATCTATGGACTACTGTGAATGGAAGAACGGCTACCGTACAGAAGCTATGACCTCTGTTGCAAAGGATATTGCATCAAAGGTATCTTCAAAGGTGTCTTCACTTGTCAGAACATGGCTTAAAAAGCTCATTAAATACGATCAGTCGGCCTATATTTCCGGAAAAGAACAGTCGGATAGTGTTAAGTTCTACCTGTTTGCTATGTTTACCATTATTCCGGCAGTTACCGGTTCATTCGGTATTATTCCTATGCTCTTCTACGACCTTGACGGTAAGAAGAAAGAGATTATGTATGCTGAACTTCTTGAAAGACGTGCTGCACTTCAGAAGATTGCAGACGAGGGCGACTCCGAGGTTCTTGCAACTGCAAGCAAAGAACAGATTGAAAAAATTGAAAAGCAGTAAAACATATTTCGGACGGAGCAGAAATGTTCCGTCTTTTTTTTATTGTAAATTTGTTGACTTATTAAAAAATAAGTCTATAATATATGTAATGATAAAAATTCGGAGGAATAATATAATGAGCGAATGTACACATGATTGCAGTTCATGCAGTTCAAACTGTTCGGAACGCAAAAATACTATTGAACACGAAAAATTGCATGAGTTAAGCTCTGTTAAAAAAGTTATCGGTGTTGTCAGCGGAAAAGGCGGCGTAGGTAAGTCTTTGGTTACATCAATGATGGCTGTAACTCTCAACAGAAGAGGTCTTAAGACTGCCGTTCTTGATGCTGATATTACAGGTCCGTCAATCCCACAGGCTTTCGGTATTCACGAAAGAGCAACCGGTTCAGCTACAGAGCTTTATACTGCAACGTCAAAAACGGGTATTGACATTATGTCGCTCAATCTTTTGCTTGAAAACGAAACCGACCCTGTTGTTTGGAGAGGTCCTGTTATTGCAGGTGTTGTAAAGCAGTTCTGGACAGATGTTGTGTGGAAAGACGTTGACTATATGTTCGTTGATATGCCTCCCGGAACAGGCGACGTACCTCTTACCGTTTTTCAGAGTATTCCCGTTGACGGAATTATCATTGTAACGTCACCTCAGGACCTTGTTTCCATGATTGTTACAAAGGCTGTAAATATGGCAAAGCTTATGAATATCCCCGTTCTCGGTATTGTTGAGAATATGTCATATTTTGAATGTACCGAATGCGGCAAAAAACATTTTATTTTCGGTGAAAGCAATCTTGAAAGAATTGCAGCCGCAAATGAAATACCCCAGATTGCAAGAATACCCATTGACCCTGATTTTGCTTCTCAGGTTGACAGAGGACTTATTGAGCTTTTTGAGGGCGATTGGCTGGAAAAAATGGCTGATGCGGTGGAGAACGCATAATGAGCAAGCGTGAAAAAGCCATGTCTTTGTTTGAACAGGGATATAACTGTTCACAGGCAGTTGCAGGAGCATTTTGTGACAGCACGAATGTTGATTTTGATACCATGATGCGTCTTGCATCGGTGTTTGGCGGCGGCATGGGCAGACTGCGTGAGGTCTGCGGTGCTGTAAGCGGTATGTTCATTGTTACAGGTCTGCTTTACGGCTATGACAGTCCCACCGATATTGAAGCAAAGAAAACGCTTTATTCACAGGTGCAAGCTCTTGCAAACAGCTTTAAAATGAAGAACGGCAGTTATGTTTGCAGGGAGCTTCTTTCGCTCCCCAATAACGGTGCAGACAGTCCCGTGCCCGAAGCGAGAACTGCTCAATATTATAAAAAACGCCCCTGTAAGGAGCTTGTGGGGGATGCGGCAGATATTCTTGATAATTTTTTGAAGGAGAAAAATAATGGCAGTTGTTAAAGTTACAATGGATAATTTTGAAAATGAAGTGCTTAATTCAGACAAGAAAGTGCTTGTTGATTTCTGGGCATCATGGTGCGGTCCTTGTATGATGGTTTCACCTGTTGTGGATGAAATTGCCGAAGAGAGAACAGACATCAAGGTGTGTAAAGTAAATGTTGATGAAGAGCCTGAGCTTGCACAGGCTTTCGGAATTGAGAGTATTCCTGCATTGTTTGTTGTACAAAACGGTGAAGTTGTAAACAAAATGGTTGGTGCGGCTCCCAAAGCTACCATTTTAGGTTTGTTGTAATGACTTTAGGTGAAATATTCTTTTTTGCATTCAATGGGGTTATGCCCATTGTTTTGCTTATTCTGCTGGGATATTTTTTAAAACGGATAAAACTTTTTGACGACAACTTTCTTCGTGTTGCCAACAAGTTTGTTTTCAATGCGGCGTTACCCGTGCTGTTGTTTTTCAATGTGTACAACATAGGTAATTTTGATGAAATAGAGTGGCGTTCCGTCATTTTTGGTGTGGGCGTAATCTTTTTGCTTTTTGTTTTCGGTTTTGTGTACAGCATTATTTTTGTAAAGGATAAAAAGCAGAAAGGCGTTGTGTGGCAAAGCTTTTTTCGTTCAAATTTTGCAATAATCGGTTTGCCTCTGTCCGAGGCTTTAGGCGGTGCGGAAGGAATCGCAGTTGCAAGTGTGCTTTCCGCATTTTCTATACCCTTGTTTAATGCGTTGGCGGCTGTGTCACTTTCCGTTTTTGTTCCAAAAGAGGGCGAAAGCAAGGTCAATCTGAAGGATATTTTATTAAGAGTTGTAAAAAATCCCCTTATTATAGGCGTATTTGCAGGTTTTATTGTGCTTGGAATACGCAGTTTGATTCCCGAAAACGCATTTTCCATAAAGAATGATTTGCCCTTTATTTATGATTTTATTGAAATGTTTTCACGGATTGCATCACCCCTTGCACTCGTTGTTTTGGGCGGTCAGTTCCGTTTTGATGCTGTAAAAAGTTTAAGAAAACAGATAATCCCCGCAGTTTTTGCAAGAATTGTTTTTGCACCTGTATTGGGAATTGTGCTTGCGATTCTTATGTCGGATTATTTCAATTTCACTGCGGCACATTATGCGGCATTTGTGGCGTTGTTCGGCTCACCCGTTGCAGTTTCAAGTGCAATCATGGCACAGCAGATGGATAACGACGGACAGCTTGCAAATCAGATTTTAGTATGGACAAGCATATTTTCCGTCTTTACGGTTTTTATAGCCGTGACGGTATTAAAATACATGGCAATAATATAAGGACTGATTCGGCATCAGTCCTTTTTTGCTTTATAAATTATATTGATAAACAATAATTTAGCATAGCAGAAATTAAATGATATGCCATGTAGGGAGCGACGCC
>CAZBVV010000116.1:0-5353 GCA_964495345.1 uncultured Eubacteriales bacterium | reverse complement strand
GAAACGCTTACTTTGAGTGTATCCACGAAATGAAGCTTATCGTTGACCTTATTTATCAGAGTGGTTTTGCAGGTATGAGATATTCAATTTCAAACACTGCTGAATACGGTGATTACATCACAGGTCCTAAGGTCATCACAGACGAAACAAAGAAAGCTATGAAGAAGATTCTTTCTGATATTCAGGACGGTACATTTGCTAAAGACTTCCTTCTTGATATGTCAGATGCAGGTTCACAGGTTCACTTTAAGGCTATGAGAAAACTTGCCGCAGAGCATCCCGCAGAGGTTGTAGGCGAGGAAATCCGTAAGCTTTACAGCTGGAACGACGAAGCAAAGCTTATCAACAACTAAAATTCGTTACTAAATCGCACCTCCCGACATAAAAAAGTCGGGTTGGTGCTGTTTTTGCAAAGGAGGCAAATTCCAATGGTTAGTGATTCACTTAAAAACGGTGCAAATAACGCTCCTCACAGAGCCTTGTATCATGCACTCGGTATGACCGATGAGGATATAAGAAAACCCCTTGTAGGTATCGTAAGCTCATACAATGAGATTGTGCCGGGTCACATGAATATAGACAAAATCGTTGACGCTGTAAAGCTCGGCGTTGCATCTGCGGGCGGTAATCCCGTTGTATTTCCTGCAATAGCAGTTTGTGACGGTATAGCTATGGGTCACAAAGGCATGAAATATTCTCTCGTTACCCGTGACCTTATTGCAGACTCAACCGAAGCTATGGCTCTTGCTCACGGCTTTGATGCACTTGTTATGGTTCCCAACTGTGACAAGAACGTTCCGGGTCTTCTTATGGCGGCGGCAAGACTTAACATTCCCTGTATTTTTGTAAGCGGCGGTCCCATGCTCGCAGGTCGTATGAATGGGGAGCTTATCAGCTTTTCAACAATCTCCGAAGCTGTCGGTCAGTATAACGCAGGCAAAATCACAGAGGAAAAGCTCCATGAGTACGAATGTAAAACCTGTCCCACCTGCGGCTCGTGTTCGGGTATGTATACGGCAAACTCAATGAACTGCCTTACCGAAGCAATCGGTATGGGACTTCGAGGTAACGGTACTGTTCCTGCCGTATATTCAAGCAGAATTGAGCTTGCAAAGCACGCAGGTATGAAAATTATGGAGCTTATCGAAAAAGATATCAGACCCCGTGACATTATGACTCAAGCGGCGTTTATGAACGCTCTCACCGTTGATATGGCTTTGGGATGCTCAACAAATACAATGCTTCATCTTCCTGCAATCGCACATGAGTGCGGCATTGAAATTGACCTTGATATTGCCAACTCAATCAGCGACAAAACTCCTAACCTCTGTCATCTTGCTCCCGCAGGCAGAAATTATATGGAAGAGCTTGAAGAAGCAGGCGGTATTTACGCCGTTATGAACGAGCTTAACAAAAACGGCTTGCTTGATACATCATGTATCACGGCAACGGGTAAAACCGTAGGGGAGAATATTGCAAACGCAGTTAACCTTAATCATAAGGTTATTCGTCCTATCGAAGAGCCTTTCAGCGAAACGGGCGGTATTGCTGTGCTCAAAGGTAATCTTGCCATGGACGGAAGCGTTGTAAAGCGTTCCGCAGTTGCACCCGAAATGCTAAAGCATGAAGGACCTGCAAAGGTGTTTGACTGTGAAGAGGATGCACAGGCGGCTATTAACGGCGGTAAAATCGTTCCCGGTGATGTTGTTGTTATCCGTTACGAAGGTCCTAAGGGCGGCCCCGGTATGAGAGAAATGCTTAACCCCACATCCGCTATCGTTGGTATGGGACTGGGCAGCAGCGTTGCACTTATTACAGACGGTCGTTTCAGTGGTGCTACAAGAGGTGCGGCAATCGGTCACGTTTCACCCGAAGCTGCGGCAGGCGGCATGATTGGTATTGTAAAAGACGGTGATATCATTAGCATTGATATTCCTGCAAACAAGCTTGAACTTAAATTGCCTCAGGCTGAAATTGATGAAAGAATGAAGAATTTTGTGCCCAAAACAAAGGAACTTTCAGGCTACCTTAAACGCTATGCGTCAATGGTTGAAAGCGGTTCAAAGGGTGCAATAATCAATAAGTGATATGAACGGATTAAAATTACTTGCATTAAAGCTCCACAGTGTTGCGGTGTTCAGGAATTTGCTTGCAGACAGCGTAGTAAATGCACTTTGTCAGCTCCTTGATGCAATAGAAGATTCATCAATCAAAGAGCAGGTTGACAGATACGGCAAATTTGTATCGGAGCTTTATGCACATACGGATAATTTAAGCAGATACATTCTCAATATCGTTACCGACGATGAAAACGTGTTTATCAAAAAGGTTGCCGCAGGGCAGATAATTTCCGATGAACTTGATGAGTGTGTAAAAGCTGAACTTGCTGTTTTTGCTGAAATATCAGCCCTTACACGTTCGGATTTCAGAAAATGTATTAATTATCACGGCTTTCTTCCCGAATGGAAAACTGAAAAAATTGACTTTGAAAACGAATATTTCAAACGTCGTGACGAAATCGGCAGATTCGGCTACGGAATATACGCAAAATATCACATGTTCTGTATCAAAGACGGTGCTATCATTCCAATAAAGCATCCCGACCCCGTAACTCTTGCCGATTTGTCGGGATATCAGAATGAGCGTAATGCAGTTATCAATAACACAAAAGCTTTGCTTGAGGGCAAGCCTGCCGCAAATATTCTCCTGTCGGGAGATGCAGGTACGGGTAAATCATCAACGGTTAAAGCTGTTGCGAATGAGTTTAAATCACAGGGACTTCGTATTATAGAGGTTCGCAAAGAACAGATTGTGGAAATTCCCACTATTATTGACGAACTGAGTGTAAATCCCTTAAAATTTATTCTGTTTATTGATGACCTTTCCTTTAATCAGGCAGACGATAACTTCAGCACGCTCAAAGCCATTCTTGAAGGCTCTGTTGCGGCAAAAAGCGGTAACGTTGCAATATACGCCACAAGTAACCGCCGTCATATCGTTCGTGAATCCTTTAAAGACAGGGACAGCAGTGACGATATTCACCGTAACGACACGGTACAGGAGTTAATGTCTCTTTCCGAAAGATTCGGTCTTATGATAACATTTGTAAAACCCGGCAAGGAATGTTATCTTGATATTATGAAGAATATTGCAGTTCAGCACGGTATCGAAGTAACTGAGCAGCTGTGTATGGATGCGGAAAAATTTGCACTTATCAAAGGCGGCAGAAGTGCAAGAACGGCAAAACAATTTATTGACGGTGTTTTATCACAATGAAAGGATGCTTCAATATGAAAAATATCCCCGTAATCAAAGCGGCAGTAGTTGCCGTATCAAGAGACTGTTTCCCCATGTCACTCTCAGAGGGCAGAAGAAAAGCTCTGGTTGAAGCCTACAACAAAAAATACGGCGAAATCTATGAGTGTCCCGTTTGTATTGAAAACGAAAAGGATATGCTCAAAGCACTTGAAGACGTAAACAATGCAGGATGTAACGCACTTGTTGTTTATCTTGGCAACTTCGGTCCCGAATCAAGTGAAACACTCCTTGCAAAGAAATTTGACGGTCCCGTTATGTTTGTTGCGGCGGCAGAGGAAACACACAACGACCTTATTGACGGCAGAGGTGACGCTTACTGCGGTATGCTTAACGCAAGCTATAATTTAAAGCTTCGTAATGTTAAAGCATATATTCCCGAGTATCCTGTTGGCACAGCAGAAGAATGTGCAGATATGATTGCCGACTTTGTTCCTGTTGCAAGAGCTGTTGTCGGTCTTCGCAATCTTAAAATTATTTCTTTCGGTCCCAGACCTCAGGATTTTCTTGCCTGTAACGCTCCCATCGCTCCTCTTTACGAGCTTGGCGTTGAGATTGAAGAAAATTCAGAGCTTGATTTGTTTGAAGCATTCAATAATCACGCAGGTGATGAAAGAATCCCCGCAGTTGCGGCTGAAATGGCGGCAGAGCTCGGTGAAGGCAATAAAAAGCCCGAAGTGCTTGAAAAGCTTGCTCAGTATGAAATAACTCTTCTTGATTGGGTTGAGGCTCATAAGGGTTCAAGAGAGTTCGTTACAATCGCAGGTAAATGCTGGCCTGCATTCCAGACACAGTTCGGCTTTGTTCCTTGCTATGTAAACGGCAGACTTGCCGCAAAGGGTATTCCCGTATCCTGTGAGGTTGATATTTACGGAACACTCAGCGAGTACATAGGCTCCTGCATCAGTCAGGATGCAGTCACACTCCTTGATATCAATAACTCAGTTCCTGCGGATATGTACAACGAATGTATAGGCGGTAAGTATAACTACACGCTTAAAGACACATTTATGGGCTTCCATTGTGGTAATACACCTATCTGTAAGTTAAGCTTCGGTGAAATGAGATATCAGCGTATTATGGCAAGAAATCTCCCCGTAGAAGTTACAAACGGAACTCTTGAAGGTGACATCGTTCCCGGTGATATCACATTCTACAGACTCCAGAGTACGGCAGATGCAAAACTCAGAGGCTATATTGCTCACGGTGAGGTTCTTCCCGTTGCAACAAAGTCGTTCGGCGGCATCGGTGTATTTGCAATTCCCGAAATGGGCAGATTCTACCGCCATGTGCTTATCGAAAAGAATTATCCTCATCACGGTGCAGTTGCTTTCGGTCACTACGGCAAAGCAATTTACGAAGTGTTTAAGTACCTTGGTGTAGAGGATATCGGCTTTAATCAGCCTAAGGGTATGCTTTATAAAACAGAAAATCCCTTCGCATAATCAATAAAATCATATTTTCCCTCTTTAAGACATATTATTGAATGATATGTTTTAAGGAGGTTTTTTTTTGAGTACCCTTGTAGATGAACGGGCAATAGAACTGGGCGAATATATTGTTGCAAACAAAGCAACTGTAAGAGCGACTGCAAAAAAATTCGGTATATCAAAGAGTACGGTACATTCCGATGTGGCAACAAGATTAAAAAAGGTAAGGCCGTTATTATACATTCAGGTAAGGAAAGTTCTTGACGATAACAAAGCACAAAGACACATCAGAGGCGGTCTTGCCACAAAAGAAAAGTACCTTGCAAGAAAATAATATGGTAAACAATAATTTAGCGAAGAAAAATTGCAATAGAATTTGTAGGGGCGTTAACCTAACGCCCGATTTGCCGTAAGGCAAATAACGGTGGAACACCGTTTCATTTGCACATATAAAATTCCTGACGGAATTTGTGCTTCGCACACGGGCGATGAATCATCGCCCCTACGGTACATCATCAACATTGTGCTAAATTATTATTAACTCGCTTCACCTGTGGTGTGCGTGTGCATCACTCACACACTCTTTCAATATTACACTCTTATCATTC
>CAZBVV010000115.1:0-5497 GCA_964495345.1 uncultured Eubacteriales bacterium | reverse complement strand
TTCCCGGTGTGGGCGAAAAGCTGTATAAAATGGTTTCACGAGTTATGGCTATTGCCTACGGCATAACATTCATCATGTTCCTTATCTACCCTCTAGGAAAGAAAAACCTTGCAAAAATGCATGAAGAACTTATGGAAAAACGTGCCGCACAGGAACAGAAAATCAAAGAAACAAATACAGTTATTAACAATTAATATCAAGTCAGCAGTCAGTAAAATTCTGACTGCTTTTTTCATATTCTTCTTGACAACCATCATTTGATATGATATTATCCCATATGGTTAGCAACAACTAACTTACTTTTTTAAACTATGGGTTAGCAGCGTCTAACCAAAAAAAATGGGGGTCCATCAAATGAAAAAAACATCCGTAATATCAACAATTCTGCTCTTAGCTATGCTTATATGCAGTTTCATCCCATGTTTTGCAACAGAAAACCTTGAAGACGGTACATATACGGTAAATATTGCTCTTTGGCACGCTGAAGATGATAAAGAATCTATGGCGGCATCAGCAATTAACGAAAAAGCATACATAGTTGTTGAAAACGGAGTGAAAACAATGCACATAAAAACAGGAAAAATGACGATGATGCTTATTACTGCAAGTTTACAAGAGCTTAAAATTGCAGATTCAGAAGGAAATTATACCGATGCTGTTGTTGAATCAACCGACTCAGACGGAAATCCAACCGGATTTTATTTTGAATTGCCTCACACAGAGGAATATATTGTTGCAAAAGTAAACCCTCATATATCACTGATGGGCAACAGAGATATCAGTGCCAGATTCAAAGTTGACTATTCAACACTTGCAAAAGCAGAAGATTACGCATTGGAAGCCACTGAAACTACAACACTACCCGTGACTACAACACAGCCTGAAACCACAACACAAGCTGAAACAACAACAGCAGAAACCACAACTCAGCCCGAGACTACAACTCAGGAAATTACTACTTCAGAAGAAACTACTGTTGATGTTTCAACTACAGAAGAGTATTCAGAAGAATACACTGAATTAACACCCGTTTATGAAGAAAACGAAAACGATTCAAACGACAGTCCGAATATATTGAAAGTAATCATCATTATTGCAGCAGTTCTCATTATTGCCGGCATTATTGCGGTTGTAATTATAAAGAAAAGGAAATAAAACGACATGATGATTGATAAACGATTGATAAATACTGTTAGTGAAAGTAAAAAATATATTGCGGGAAATGTAATATTTCAATGGTGTTCACTTGCGGCAAATATCACAATGATGACCGCAATTACAAAGTTTTTTGAACAATTATATAACAAAAATGCGGATACATCATCCGTAGTATTTACAGCGGTTGTAGCGGTAATCGCTGTTGCTGTTCGGTTTTTATGTGCCACAGGATCTGCGAGAATGGGATATTTATCCTCTAAAGCAGTTAAAAAGACTCTGCGTGAAAAGATTTATAAAAAGCTTTTAAAGCTTGGTACATCTTACAATGAAAAAGTTAAAACATCCGAAGTAGTACAGGTTGCAGTTGAGGGATGTGACCAACTCGAAACATACTTCGGTGCATATCTGCCACAGTTCTTTTATGCAATGCTTGCTCCCTTAACATTGTTTATTTATCTTTCATTCATAAGTGTTCCGTCGGCAATCGTACTTTTAATCTGTGTTCCGCTGATTCCCGTTTCCATAGCAGCCGTGCAGACTTGGGCAAAAAAGCTACTGTCAAAATATTGGGGACAATACACAGCATTGGGTGATACCTTTCTTGAAAATCTGCAAGGACTCACAACTCTTAAAATCTACAAGTCCGACGATTTCAAGAATGATGAAATGAATGTTGAAGCAGAAAAGTTCAGAAAAATTACAATGAAAGTGCTTACAATGCAGCTCAACTCCATTACAATTATGGACTTGATTGCATACGGCGGTGCTGCATTAGGTGTAATTATGGCAGCAACCCAATTTTCAAAAGGAAATATATCAATTTCAGGAGCTTTACTTATAATTCTGTTGGCAGCAGATTTCTTTATTCCCATGCGACAATTAGGTTCATTCTTTCATATTGCAATGAACGGTATGGCTGCGAGTGATAAAATTTTCAAGTTGCTCGACTTGCCGGAAAATGTCCAAAACGGAACAAAAGATTATCCGTCAGACGGAGTAATAAAATGTAAAAATCTGAGCTTTTCATATGACGGTGAAAGAGAGATTTTACACAACATTGATATTGATTTTCCGAGTGGAAAATTCATTTCTGTTGTGGGAGCCAGCGGATGCGGCAAATCAACCATCGCTTCAATTCTTACGGGGAGAAATAAAAATTACACAGGCACCGTAACAGTAGGTGGTATACCGCTTGCAGACATAAAAGAAGAAAGCCTTATGAAAAATATTACCTACATAAGTCATCAAAGCTATCTTTTCAAAGGAACTGTTCGTGAAAATCTGCTTATGGGCAAATTTGATGCAAATGATAGTGAGCTTTGGGCGGTACTAAGCAAAGTAAATCTTAAAGAATTTATTGAAAGTGAAAACGGGCTTGATACCGTTCTTCAGGAGAAAGCATCCAACTTTTCAGGCGGACAGCGTCAGCGATTGGCTCTTGCAAGAGCTCTCCTTCATGACAGCACAGTTTATATTTTTGATGAAGCAACTTCAAATATTGACATCGACAGTGAAAATGACATAATGAATCAAATTCATAATCTGGCAAAAAGCAAAACTGTTATTCTTATATCACACCGTCTTGCAAACGTTGAAAAAGCTGATCTTATATATGTTATGGAAAGCGGAAGTATTGTTGAAAAAGGAACTCACAGTGAGCTTATGCAAAAAAAAGGAACATACTTTGAATTGCGCACTGCTCAGCAAAGCCTTGAAAATTACGGAAAGGACGGTGTAACAGAATGAAAAAAAGAAGCGGATTTCTTGTTATGATGCGTCTTATAGGACTTGTAAAACCTCTTGCAGGATTTATGATTATTGCTGTTCTTATGGGACTTATCGGACACCTTTGTGCTGCTTTTATTACCGTTTTCGGCGGTTATGCCGTTCTTGATATCTTGAATTTTGAAACACCATTTTCCATTGGTATAATTTTTGCGGCTGTATGTATTTTTGCACTTGTAAGAGGTGTTCTGCGTTATGCTGAACAAGCGTGCAATCACTTTATTGCGTTCAAACTGCTTGCCCTCATCAGAGATAAAGTATTTAAAGCTCTCCGCAGACTTTGCCCGGCAAAGCTTGAAGGCAAAGACAAGGGCAACCTTATTTCAGTTATAACTTCTGATATTGAGCTTCTTGAAGTTTTTTACGCACATACAATTTCTCCGGTTATTATTGCATTATTGTTCTGCACCATTATGTGCCTTTTTATAGGCAGCTTTAATGCTATACTCGGACTTATCGCATTATTTGCTTATATCACGGTAGGTGCATTAATACCCGTTATTACATCCAAAATAAGCGGTGCTGACGGCATCAGATTCCGAACAAAATCAGGTGAACTGAGCGGATTCGTACTTGATAGTTTACGAGGATTAAATGAGACTCTGCAATACAGCAAAGGTAATGATCGTCTTGCTGAAATGAACGCCAAATCCGATTCACTTTCAACAGAAGAAGAAAAAATGAAAAAAACATCAGGCAGAAATATCGCAGTTACAAATACCGTTATACTTATTTTTGACATAATAATGCTGTTCGCATCCGCAATAATGTGCATCAACGGTACCGTAAACTTTGCAGCAGTTATAATTTCAACCGTCGCACTTATGAGTTCCTTCGGTCCCTGTGTTGCACTTGCAAGTCTTGGAAGCACATTACAGAACACATTTGCGGCCGGCAACAGAGTTCTTGATATTCTTGATGAAGAACCTGTAACAGAAGAAATTAAGGGAAAACAAACTATTAGCTTCAGCGGTGCATCAACAGAAAATGTTACATTCTCCTACGGAAATGAAACAATCCTCTCAGATGTTTCGTTAAATATTCCCCGAGATTCCGTTATAGGCATATCCGGAAGAAGCGGAAGCGGAAAATCTACACTTCTTAAACTATTTATGCGTTTCTGGACAACACAACAGGGGGAAGTTAAGATTTCCGACACTTCGGTAAATGATATCAATACCGATAATCTTCGTGATATGCAAAGCTTTGTTACACAGGAAACTCATCTGTTCCACGACAGCATTAAAAATAACCTGCTGATTGCAAAGCTTGATGCTACTGATGATGAAATAATTGACGCTTGCAAAAAAGCATCAATACACGATTTTATCATGACTTTACCCAATGGCTACGATACTCCTGTCGGTGAGCTCGGTGACACACTTTCAGGAGGTGAACGCCAACGTCTGGGACTTGCCAGAACATTTCTTCACAATGCTCCCTTTATGCTCCTTGACGAACCTACAAGTAATCTTGACAGCTTGAATGAAGCCGTTATTCTTAAATCTCTTAATGAAGAGAGGGACGGAAAAACAGTTGTCCTTGTTTCTCACAGAGAATCTACAATGAGAATTGCGGACAAAGTCTATTCTATAGAACACGGGAGAATGAGCTGATGAAGAACGTTCAAACAAAACGTGAAAGAGAAAAACAAACCGTTTCACTTATGATAAAAATTTACTGCAAAAAGAAGCACAAAACCAAAAACGGACTGTGTCCGGAATGCAATTCACTTAACGAATATGCAAAAATGCGTTCGGATAAATGTCCTTTTATGGAAACAAAAACTTTCTGCTCTAACTGCAAGGTACACTGTTACAAGGCAGATATGAGAGAAAAAATCAGAGATGTAATGAGATTTTCAGGTCCAAGAATGATATTTTATCATCCTGTAACAGCAGTAAAACATCTTATTGAAACAAAAAAAGAAAAAAAGAAGTTGGAGGCAGAAAATGAAAATTAAAAAAATTATATATATTGTAATCGGATGCATCGGGTTGGGAATTGGTGCTGTCGGAGCAGTGTTACCTATGCTTCCCGCTTTTCCGTTTTTACTGCTCGCAGCAGTCTGCTTCGGAAAAAGCTCAGAAAAGCTGCACACATGGTTTATAAATACAAATCTTTACAAAAAGAATCTTGAAAGCTATGTGCAAGGCAGAGGAATGACATGGAAAACTAAAATCCGTATTATGATAACCGTCACATTACTTATGACATTTGGTTTTTCAATGATGATGATTAAGGAAATTTACATACCCTGTATTATTCTGGGCTTTGTATGGCTGTTCCATATTATATATTTCATTTTCGGTGTAAAAACTCTTAAAGAAGAAGACGAAAAAACAGAATCAACTGAATAAATCAAGCCCCGATTGATTTCGGGAGCTGTTTTACATAAACAATAATTTATCAGTTAGCAGTGAGGAGTGAGAAGTGAGGAGTGGAGGAAAAGGCTTCGCCTTTTGAACCATTTAAATCCAAGCCGCTTTGCGGCTTCCTTAACTCCTAACTGCAATAATTTTGCGGTACGCTAAATTATTGTTTATCTTATTTT
>CAZBVV010000114.1:0-5568 GCA_964495345.1 uncultured Eubacteriales bacterium | reverse complement strand
GCCAACACAATGATGGCAGAGGGCGGTATTCAGGCTGCGGATAAGCAAAACGATTCACCTGCAATACATTTTATTGATGCTTACGGCGGAGGACATTTTGCCGCAAAAAAAGAGCTTCTTTATCAGCTTGTTACAAAAGCTCCCGAGGCTATTAAATGGCTGTCCGATTTAGGTGTTGAATTTGACAAAACAGCAGACGGTGAAATGGTTACAACTCACGGCGGCGGTACATCAAGAAAGCGTATGCACGCCGCAAAGGATTATTCCGGTGCGGAAATT
The DNA here is from genome assembly GCA_964495345.1 of uncultured Eubacteriales bacterium. GTDB lineage: Bacteria > Bacillota > Clostridia > Oscillospirales > Acutalibacteraceae > UBA1081. The sequence continues at coordinate 5,289 of CAZBVV010000114.1, read as the reverse complement.
ATGAGAACCTTGCGTGATGAGGTGCTTAACAGAAAAATCCCCGTTCTCGATTTTACTTCGGCTGTTGAAATTATCCTTGATGAAAACGGTAACGCATCCGGTGCGGTGCTTATGAATATGGAAACAGGCAAAATCCTTGTTGCGAAAGCAAAAACGGTCATTCTTGCAACAGGTGGTGCCGGCAGACTTCATTATCAGGGATTTCCCACATCAAATCACTACGGTGCAACGGCAGACGGACTTGTTTTAGGTTACAGAGCAGGTGCAAAATTGCTTTATGCTGATTCATTACAGTATCACCCTACAGGCGTTGCATTTCCTGCACAGATTTTCGGTGCATTGGTAACGGAAAAAGTCCGTTCTCTGGGTGCGAAGCTCATAAATGCACAAGGTCAGGTGTTTGTACATCCTCTTGAAACAAGAGACGTTGCGGCGGCATCAATTATTCGTGAATGTGATTACAGACATAACGGTGTAAGCACCGTTCAGGGGGGCGGTGTGTGGCTTGATACTCCGATGATAGAGCTGAAACACGGTGCAGGAACTATTGAAAAACGAATTCCCGCCATGCTTCGTATGTTCTCTGAATACGGCATTGATATCCGCAAAGAGCCGATTCTTGTTTATCCAACACTACATTATCAGAACGGCGGTATTGATATAACACCCGATTGCGAAACGGCAGTTCGTGATTTGTATGCCGCAGGTGAAGTTGTGGGCGGTATTCACGGCAAAAACAGGCTCATGGGTAATTCCTTACTTGATATAATTGTTTTCGGCAGAATTGCAGGCAAACGAGCCGCCGAAAGAGCAAAAACGGAACCAAAAGGTATGCTTACGCTTTCACACATTGATAAGCTTAATAAGGAAATTCAGAATGCAGGAATCAAAAATACAACTGTATCACCCATGCTGTTACCTGATTACGCTAAACGGTAATTATGTATCAGTTACATTAATAATTGTTTGCTCTTGACAGCTATGCTATAATATAAATTAATGTATTAATAAATTAAACGGAAGGCGAATAAAATGACAAAAATTGATATTTTTTCAGGATTTTTGGGTGCAGGCAAGACCACGCTTATAAAAAAACTTATTAAAGAAGCATACGTGGGCGAAAAGCTTGTGCTTATTGAAAACGAATTTGGCGAAATCGGCATTGACGGCGGATTTTTACAGGATGCAGGCGTTGAAATCACGGAAATGAATTCAGGTTGCATTTGCTGTTCTCTTGTTGGTGACTTCGGCAAGGCACTTGAAAAGGTGCTTGACGAGTACGCTCCCGACAGAATTCTTATTGAGCCCTCGGGTGTGGGCAAATTGAGTGACGTTATCAAGGCTGTGCTTAAAATTGAGTCACACGATATCGAGCTTGACGGCTTTACTGCAGTTGTTGATGCAGGTAAATGCAAAATTTACATGAAAAACTTCGGTGAATTTTTTAATGACCAGATTGAACATGCGGGCACAATCATTCTCAGCCGCACAGGTGATGTTTCCGAGGAAAAGCTGAAAACGGCAGTTGAGTTGCTCAGAAAAAATAATGAAAAAGCAGTTATTATCACAACTCCCTGGGATGAGCTTGAGGGTAAACAGATTGCTCAGGCTATTGAAAGAAAAGATACTCTTTCTGCTCAGCTTGACGAACTTCTTGAAGAACATCACCATCACGGGCATCATCACCATCACGGTGAAGACTGTGACTGCGGTTGCCATGAGCATGAGCACCATCATGAGCATGAGCATCATCATGAGCATGAGCATCACCACGAGAATGAGCATCATCATGAGCATGAGCATCACCACGAGCATGAGCATCACCACGAGCATGAGCACCATCATGAGCACGACGAGCATTGTAATTGCGGTTGTCACGACCATGAGCACGAACATCATCATGCAGACGAGGTATTTACAAGCTGGGGTGTTGAAACCACAAAGAAATTCACTGTTGATGAAATCGAAAACTGCCTTGATGCACTTGAAGATATGCACAAATACGGCATGATTCTCCGTGCAAAAGGTATTGTGCAGGGTGCAGACGGTAAATGGATTCACTTTGACTATGTGCCCGGTGAGGCGGATATTCGCACAGGTTCTGCATCAATCATAGGCAGACTTTGTGTTATTGGTTCAAAAATAAACGAAGATAATTTAAAAGAATTGTTCGGAACGTAACAATAATTTAATGTACAATGTACAATTAATTAACAATAAAAATGGATTAAAGGGTGAAGCCCTTTTTACCATTATACATTGTACATTGTTAATTAGCTAAATTGTTGTTCACAGAAAGGAATTATAATATGAAAAACAAAGAAATACCGGTATATATATTCACAGGTTTTCTTGAAAGCGGAAAAACAAAATTTATTCAGGAAACACTTGAAGATGACCGATTTAATTCGGGTGAAAGAACGCTTCTGATTGTATGTGAAGAGGGCGAAGGGGAATACGATACATCATCATTTATAGGCAACAATGTCATTATAAAAAATATTGAAGATAAGTCCGAAATGAATACCTCAAATCTTTCACGCTGGGTTGATGAAACTAATGCGGAGCGTGTGCTTGTTGAGTATAACGGTATGTGGCTTGTTAACGACTTTTTTGAGGCTATGCCCGACGGTTGGATGGTTTATCAGATTATTTTTATTGCAGACAGTTCAACATTTCTTCAGTACAATGCAAATATGAGGAGTCTTGTTGTCGATAAACTGAGCAACTGCGAAATGGTTGCATTTAACCGCTTTAACAAGGCTGATGACAGAATGCCTTACCACAAAATTGTCAGAGGTATATCAAGAAGATGTCAGATTATTTACGATTTTGATGACGGCACATCCGAATTTGATGAGATTGAAGACCCGTTGCCCTTTGATGTAAATGCTGACGTAATAAAGGTTGAAGACAGGGATTTTGCTCTGCTTTATCGTGATATTATGGAAAATATGAAGCAGTACAACGGCAAAAAGGTGAAATTTAAAGGTATTTGTGCCGTTAACCCAAAGTTTCCTGCAAATACTTTTGTGTGCGGCAGGCATATTATGACCTGCTGTGCAGAAGATATTACCTATTGCGGCATGATAGTAAATTGGCAGAGTGCTGACAGTATCAATAATGCGGATTGGATATGGCTTACTGCAAAAATCGACATTAAATTCAATAAGCTCTACGGCAGAAAAGGTCCTGTTCTTACTGCAATCCAGGTGGCAAAGACCAATCCTCCCGAAGAAACGGTAGCGACGTTCTATTGATATGAAAATATATATTGCAGGTCCCGATGTTTTTGAACCGAATGCGGTGGAAATCGGCAATAAGTACAAATCAGTCTGTGAACGGTACGGACATGAGGGGTTGTATCCTCTTGACAATGAATGTGATTCGGCAACAGACATATACAAGGGTAATATAATGCTCATTGATTCTGCCGATGCAGTTATTGCAAACGGCAATCCTTTTCGTGGTGAAATGGATGCGGGTACGGCTTTTGAGGTCGGTTACGCCGCCGCAAAGGGTAAAAAAATTCTTATCTATATGGATGATAACCGTTCTCTTATTGAAAAGTACGGTAAAGCTGATGAGCAGGGGAGATTGACCGAAGATTTCGGACATCCTTTAAATTTGATGCTTGCTGAATCATCTCAAATCATAAAGGGCGGATTTGAGGACTGCGTAAAACTGTTATAAAAGAAAAATCAAATCTGCTTTTTTTTTGATTTACACCTTGACACGCAATAATCAAAGATTTATAATTTTACCATAAGTGTTAAAGGGTGTAAAATGTATGAAAAAAAAGATTATTGAAATGTTTATATCCGTTGCCGTTATGGTGACGGTTTTATTTGCTGTTTGCATAGGTGCTTTTGCACAGGAGCAGACTGAAGATACAACGGATTTATTTGCTTTTTTCGATGAGACAAAATTCGGTGATGCAAACCAGGACGGCAAAATAACTGCGGCAGATGCAAGAGTTTTGCTTAAATGTGCCGCCGGTTTGCAAGAGCTTTCTTCCCATATACTTATATACGGCGATTACAACAAAGATAACGCAATAACTGCCGCAGATGCACGTATTGCTCTGCGTGTGTCTGCTTCTTTGGAAAATATTGAGTGTTTTTTACGGGGTCATATTTTTAGTTTATCACTTACGGTTGCTCCCGATTGCGTAAATAATGGCTACACCACTAATAAATGTATACGATGCAGTGCAACAGACGGCTCGAAAAAGGACATTGTTTCTGCGTTGGGGCACAAGCTTAAAACTACGAAAACAGATGCTACCTGTACAAAAGCAGGCTGGATAACCGTTAAATGTACAGTTTGCGGTTATGTTGATAAGGATTGCGAAAACGGTAAAGCACTCGGTCACAGTTTTTCACTGACTGTTTACGATGCGTACACAATAAAGAACTGTACACGGTGTAACCATTCCGAAACGGAGTATACCGACAGTAAAAATCAAAAAGTGATTTATCTTACTTTCGATGACGGTCCCGGTCCTTACACGGAAAAATTGCTTGGTTATTTAAGAAAATACGGCGTTAAGGCAACGTTTTTTGTAACAAATCAGAATCCCAATTACACTTATTTGCTTAAAACAATGGCAGATGACGGGCATGCAATAGGCGTTCATTCTCTGACGCATAACTGGAATATATATTCAAGTGAATCAAGCTATCTTAAAGATTTTAATGCCATGTATGATATTATTAAAAAACAAACGGGTATTGAAACAAAGATTTTCCGTTTTCCGGGCGGTACAAATAATACTGTCAGCAGGAGCTATTCAAGAGGAATCATGTCAAAGCTCGTAAAGACAATGACCGATAAAGGTTTCGTTTATTTTGATTGGAATGTTGATTGTTACGATACTTCAGGTTACAATTCTTCACAGATTGCAAGAACAACCATAAATCAGATAAAAAATAAAAGCGTATCTATTGTTCTTATGCACGATATAAAGAAGAGCACCGTCAATGCAATTCCGGAAATTATTGAGTACGGTCTTGCAAACGGATACGTGTTTAAAGCTCTTGACCACACCTCACCCAACGTACAGTTTAAACCTGTAAACTAAGACACCTTTAAACCAAAAAACGGTTCGCCCTGCGGCAAACCGTTTTTTTTGTTATACATTTAAATTCTTAAACAATTCTTACATGATTCTTTTTGCAAAAATTCTTGTCAGATGTAACAAGATATTTAAGACCTGTAAGAACAGAAATAATAACAGGTATGAGTATAAAATTAAAGTCGAAAATGGCAAAGACATCAATCACAATG
>CAZBVV010000113.1:0-5632 GCA_964495345.1 uncultured Eubacteriales bacterium | reverse complement strand
ACTATGATTCAAAGCAGCCTTGGAAAACAAGAACAGAGGATATTGCAGATTGCAGCAAAACCATTGCTGTCTGCACTTATTTAATAGCAAATGTTGCCAACTTGCTGTACCCGTTTCTGCCTTTTTCTTCAAAGAAAATATCTGATTGGTTAGGTACAACATTCCAATGGACAGAACAATCGGTATCCGTTAATAAAATTCCCTCAGACGTATCTGTTCTTTTTGCAAAAATCTATTGATATCCGAAAAAATAGTCAGAATCTAAAACAACTTTGGGGCACATTCCATATGAAATGTGCCCCAATTAAATGTTTAATTTTAAAGCAAGTCTGCAATATCAAGCACAAGTCTTTCCGTCTTTTCCCAGCCGATACAAGGGTCAGTAATAGATTTTCCGTAAACACCCTCGCCTATCTTTTGAGCACCATCTTCAATATAACTTTCAATCATAAGACCTTTAACAAGACGTGCTATATGGTCGTTATGACGCATTGAATGAAGAATCTCCTTTGAAATTCTTACCTGTTCAAGATATTTTTTGCCTGAGTTTGCGTGATTAGTATCAACAATAACGGCCATATTTTCAAGACCCTTTTCCTGATACATATCGTAAACACGGTTAAGGTCTTCATAATGGTAATTGGGGATTGACCTGCCGAATTCATCCAAGTAACCTCTTAAAATTGCGTGAGCAAGAGGATTACCGCTTGTTGTAACATCCCAACCTCTGAAAATAAAGTTATGAGAATGCTGTGCGGCGGTAATTGAATTAAGCATAACAGAAAGGTCACCGCCGGTGGGATTTTTCATACCAACGGGAACATCAACACCGCTTGCCGTAAGTCTGTGTTGCTGATTCTCTACACTTCTTGCACCGATTGCAATATAAGAAACAAGGTCAGAAAGATAACGGTGATTTTCAGGATAAAGCATTTCGTCAGCACATACAAGACCTGACTCTGCAATAGCTCTTGTATGCAGTCTTCTGATAGCAAGAATACCCTCATACAAGTCTGATTCCTTTTCCGGATCAGGCTGATGTACAAGCCCCTTATAGCCGTCACCTGTCGTGCGGGGTTTGTTTGTATAAATACGAGGAATAATAAAAACCTTATCCTTAACCTTTTCCTGCAAGGATGAAAGACGCGTTACATAGTCAAGAACGGAATCCTCATTGTCAGCGGAACAAGGTCCTATAACAAGAACGAAGCGATTATCTTTACCTGTAAAAATATCCTTTATAACAGCATCTCTTTCTGCTTTTATTGCAATAATTTCTTTTGTAAGCGGATACTGTTCCTTAACTTCTTGGGGAATGGGCAGCTTACGCTTGAAATCCATAGCCATGATATACACTCCTTAAAAAAAATTCTTCATTACTTTAAAGTATTAAAAGAATTGTAACATATTAAAAACTGTTTGTCAACAAAATATTACGATTTTTTTGCGTTTTTATAAAGATTATCAACGATTTTTACTGCTTTTATACCTGAAACACCGTCAACGGAAAACGGCGTGCGATTTATTATACAGTCGTAAAAATCTGCAATAAGCCTGCCGTGACTGTTACCCCAATATCCTTTTTCGCCTTTTGCATGTTCAAAGGTAACGGTTCTTTTTTCTTCACCTTTTTTTATAATTGCAAGGTCATCATACATAACGATTTTACCTTTTTCACACAGAATTTCAATAAATACGGGTGAATTTGCATTATAACAAAGCGTTGCATAAAACAAAGCCTGTACACCGTTTTCAAAAGTGATCAGTGCATCTGCCGTGTCTTCAGTTTCAACTTTACCTGCGAGACGCTTTTGTGAGATACTGCTCTTTATGTCGGTCATATCAGCACCGACAAGCCATTGAATCAAATCGAGTGTATGTATAGACTGATTAATAACAACGCCGCCGCCCTCTTTTTCTAACGTGCCGTGCCAATCATCGGAATAATATTCTTCATCTCTATCCCATGTAACAAAACCTTTTGCTCCTGTAACAGCACCCATTTCACCGCTTAAAAGCATATTTTTTATATAAACAGATGAATCGTTATATCTGTTCTGGAAACAGGTACCGAGATATACATTATTCTTTTTTGCACATTCACACATTTCAACTGCATCATTATAGAAAATCGCAAGAGGTTTTTCACAAAGAACATGAATTCCCTTATTCATAGCCATAATTGCCATAGGTGCATGAAGATAATGAGGTGTGCAGATATGAAGCACATCAAACTGTGCATTTTTAAGCATTTTATCAAAATCATAAAATGCTTTTACATTATATTCAGCTGCTTTTTTATCAGCTTTTTCCGGCACAATATCGCAAACTGCAACAAGCTCACTATTACTGTTATTTATTATAGTTTCAAAATGGCGACGGCTGACACTGCCGCAACCTACTACTGCAGATTTAAGCTTATCCATAACTATCACTTCTTTCTACGACATTATATACCATGCATTGTTTTATTTCAAGATTATTTAATATTTTTTTGATGTTATCATAAAATAAAAAAGGTGATTTTATGGATATAATTTATATTGTTTTACTAAGCTTATTTTCAATTACAGTCCTTTTCATACTTACAAAATTAATGGGTAATAAGCAGATTTCACAAATGACAACATTTGACTATATAACAGGAATTACAATAGGTTCAATAGCTGCGGAAATGGCTACGGAGCTTGAGGATGGCTTTCATAAACCGCTTATGGCTATGATAACATACGGACTTGTTGCGGTACTGCTGTCAATAATGACTAACAAATCACTAAAGGCAAGACGGCTGATTGACGGAACAAGCCTTATACTTTACGATAACGGCAAGCTTTTTAAAAAGAATATGAGGAAAGCAAATCTTAATGTAAGTGAATTTTTAACAGAATGCAGAATATCCGGATACCCTAATATTGCAGACATACAAACTGCCGTGCTTGAAGCAAACGGAAGATTATCAGTTTTACCGAAAGCAGAAGCAAGACCTGTAACAAACAGAGATATGAATATGTTTCCCCAACAAGAAAAACTACCGGTTACGGTTATTCTTGACGGTGTAATTCTCAAAGATAATTTAAAATACACAGGCAATAATGATATATGGCTGAAAAAACAGCTTGACGAACAGGGTATAAAAAGTGTAAAAGATGTATTTTATGCATCATGCGACGGTAATAATAATTTGAGTGCATATACGGCAGTTAAAGAAAAACCGGATAGGGATATATTTGGGTAAAAACACTATATTACTGTATATAAATCTGTAAAAACCACCGGCTGAACCGGTGGTAATTTATATTCTATGCAAATCATTAAATTTCAGAGAGTTTAACAGGTCTGTGTTCTTCTACGGATTTCTTTGCGGCGAGACCGATTTTAACGGACTGCATACCTGCGTGGATACCTACGGGAACTTCTTTATCATTCTCGATAGCGTCAACAAACTGCATAACCTCATCTGTGAAAGACTGCATATATCTTTCAAGAAAGAAGAAGAGAGGCTTCTCACCTGTTACACCGTTTGCATCGGAAACAACAGCAGATGAAAGTGTGTCATTTGATGTTGCAACCATACCCTTTGAGCCAAAAACTTCTGCTCTCTGGTCATAGCCGTAAGCAGCTCTTCTTGAGTTATCAATAACACAAAGAGCACCGTTTGCCATTTTCATTGTAATAATAGCTGTGTCAACATCGCCCTGTTCACCGATTGCGGGGTCAACAAGAACTGCTGACTGAACATATACTTCCTCAACATCGCTGTTTACAAGGAATGTTGCCATATCAAAATCATGAATTGTCATATCAAGGAAGATACCGCCAGATACCTTTATGTATGCAGGATTGGGAGGCTCGGGGTCACGGGATGTAATTTTAACAATATGGGGATCGCCGATTCTGCCTGCATCAACTGCTTTGCGGATAGCTGCAAAATTGTGGTCAAATCTTCTGTTAAAACCAACCTGGAACTTAAGATTCTTACCCTCAAGAGCATCTGCAACAGCTTGAATCTTTTCGATTGAATGGTCAACAGGCTTTTCACAGAAAACGTGTTTACCTGCGTTGATTGCTTCAACAGAAATTGATGAATGAGTATCTGTTGATGAGCAAACCATAACAGCATCAATTTCGGGGTCAGCAAGAATTTCTTTGTAATCCTTTGTAACGACTTCTACACCCATGCTTTTTACAAAAGCTTCTGTTTCATCATTCATGAATGGGTCTGCAATTGACTTAACAGTTGCACCTTTTACATGATATGTAATTGACTGAAGATGAACTTTACCTATTCGACCTGCACCGATAATACCAATTTTAATCATATCTTTTTCTCCTAAAAATTATTTACAAAGTGAATCATATATATTAAGGATGTCTTCAATGCTGATGTCCTTAATTGTGTTTGAAGGTGAACCAGATGCAAATGCATCATTAGCCATTTTTGGCATACACTCACGGAATTTATCAAGGTCAATTCCGTAAGCTGAAAGAGTTGGAATTTCGCAAATATCACAAATCTCTTTACAGGCATCAACAAATTTTGAGGCGGCGATACTGTCAGAATCTGTCATATAAGCTTTGCCGATTGCTCTTGCCATATCACCAAATCGTTTTTCTGCACCGTCTGCAACATAATTAAAGCATTCTGTCATAAGCATGGCATTACTTATGCCGTGAGGAACATGAAAAAGTGCTCCGATTGGTCTTGACATACCGTGAATAACAGTAACGGATGCATTATTGAATGCAATACCAGCTTCAAGTGCGGCAAGACTCATTTCTTCACGGGCTTTTATGTTGCTTCCGTCTTTAAATGCAACAGGAAGATACTTAAAAATTCTCTTTATTGCACTGATTGCGAGGTCATCTGTCATAGGCTGTGCCTTGCGTGAAGTATAAGCTTCGGTTGCGTGACAAAGTGCATCAAGACCTGTTGCAGCAGTAACCGCAGGAGGTGCTGTAAGAGTAAATTCGGGATCATCAATTGCAAGCTCCGGCATAAGAACAGCACCTTTGAGAAGCATTTTTATATCTTTTTCGGTATTTGTAATAATTGTAAACTGTGTTGCTTCCGATCCCGTTCCGCTTGTAGTGGGAATTGCAACCATTGGAGGTGTCGGAACGGTAATAATTTTACCGAGATAATCATTGATGCAACCGCCGTTTGTTGCAACCGCACCGATTGCTTTCATTGCATCAATCGGAGAACCGCCGCCGACAGCAACAAGAAAATCGCAGTTTTCATCATTCCAGACTTTTATACCGGCATCAATCATTTTGTCGGTAGGCTCGCCTGTTATACCGTCGAAAACTACATATGATGTATTGTATTCTTCCAGAATATCTGTCACCTTTTTTGCATTGCCGAGTTTAACCATCATATTATCGGTTACAACAAGAGCCTTTTTTCCGAATGATGCAATATGCGGTGCTGCATTTTTAAGGGCATTTTCACCGTAAAATACCTGTTTGGGCATTATAAACTGATTTGCCATAACATCACCTTACAGTCCTGTCTTTTCAGCAATATATTTTCTTGCTTTTAATGCATATTCAAAGGGATTTGCCTTTGCAGGGTCCTGTTCAGCCTCAACAAGCACATATCCCTCATAATCATTTTCTTCAAGAACTTTGA
>CAZBVV010000112.1:2601-5633 GCA_964495345.1 uncultured Eubacteriales bacterium | reverse complement strand
AACCACATTTTTGAGCATTTTTTTGGATTGACAAAACGCCGCAAACGCTGTCAAAACCTGATTTTTGTGGATTTTTAGTCTGCGAGGGGTTTCATCGTCGGGAAGAGGAGAACATCACGGATAGCTGCGGAATTTGTAAGGAGCATTACCATTCTGTCGATACCGAAGCCGATACCGCCTGTAGGTGCCATACCGTATTCAAGAGCTGTCATAAAGTCCTCGTCTGTTGTATTTGCTTCGTCGTTACCTGCGGCAAGGAGTGCTTCCTGTGCCTTAAAACGCTCTCTCTGGTCGATGGGGTCGTTAAGCTCCGAATAAGCATTTGCCATTTCCCAGCCGTTCATAAAGAACTCAAAACGCTCAACGTAATCGGGATTTTCGGGTTTTCTCTTTGTAAGAGGTGAAATTTCAACGGGGTGATCCATAAGGAATGTGGGCTGAATAAGATGATGCTCAACATATTCTTCAAAGAACAGGTTAAGAATGTCACCCTTTTTATGTATCTCCTCATATTCAAGACCTTTTTCTTTTGCAAGAGCTTTTGCTTCTTCGTCGGTCTTGATTTCATCAAAATCAACACCTGCATATTTCTTTACAGCGTCAACCATTGTGATACGCTCAAAGGGCTTGCCCAGATCCATTTCTACACCGTTGTAAACAATCTTGGTTGTACCGAGAACCGTCTGTGCAACATGACGGTAAAGATTTTCTGTAAGATCCATCATACCGTGATAATCGGTGTAAGCCTGATAAAGCTCCATAAGAGTAAATTCGGGATTATGTCTTGTATCGCAACCTTCGTTACGGAAAACTCTGCCGATTTCGTAAACTCTTTCCATTCCGCCTACAATAAGCCTTTTAAGGTAAAGTTCAAGTGAAATTCTGAGTTTAAAATCTTCATCAAGAGCGTTGTGATGGGTTTCAAAGGGTCTTGCCGCCGCACCGCCTGCATTTGAAACAAGCATGGGAGTTTCAACCTCAATAAATCCCTGTGAATCAAGATAATTTCTTACAGCTCTTATAATAAGTGAACGCTTAATAAAAGTTTCTTTAACTTCGGGGTTAACAATGAGGTCGAGATAACGCTGACGGTATCTTGTGTCAACATTTGTAAGCCCGTGATACTTTTCGGGAAGCGGAAGAAGTGACTTTGTAAGAAGCTTTACAGACTTTGCATGAACTGAGATTTCACCTGTTTTCGTTTTAAAAACATAGCCGATTACCTCAACGATATCACCGATATCGTACTTTTTGAAATCAGCATACGCATCTTCACCTATATCGTCACGGCGGACATAAATCTGCATTTTGCCGTCACGGTCGTGTATGTTCATGAAGCTTGCTTTACCCATGGGACGTTTTGTGATAATTCTGCCGCAAATTGCAACATCCTTACCCTCAAGCTCATCATAATTTTCTGTAATCTGTACGCTGTGATAGTCCTGCTGTGCGACAGTTACCTGAAAAGGGTCTCTGCCTGCTTGCTGTAATGCAGTCAACTTATCTACACGAATCTGTCTTAATTCATTGACATTCTGTTCCGGTTCCTGTGATTCTGCCGCCGGATTCATGATTTCGTCTGACATTATTTTTATTACTCCTTAAATTAATTTATGAGAAATTTGATTTTGAAATAGCTTTAATAACCACTTTAATAGGGCCTGCGGGAGCTTCTGCAACCACTTCATCCCCTACCTTATGACCGAGAATAGCTTTACCTACGGGAGATTCGCTGGAAAGCTTACCTGCCATGGGGTCTGCACCTGTGGAGCCTACAATCTGATATTCAGCTTCCATATCAAGCTCAACATCAAGAATTGTTACATATGCACCGAGACCTACCTCATCTATGTTGATAGCTGTTTCATCAATGATTTGACAATGCTTAAGTATTGCATCAAGTTCTATAATACGGCTTTCGATTTTGCCCTGTTCTTCTCTTGCAGCATCGTATTCGCTGTTTTCGGAAAGGTCACCGTAAGACTTTGCTACGCCGATTTTTTTGATTACTTCGGCTCTTGCAACAGTAGTAAGATATTCATATTCGCTTTTGTATTCGTCATAAGTTGCCTGAGTGAGAAATTGAGTGGTTACATTATCCATAATTAATACTTCCTTTACTTATTGGTTTTTCAAATATGCCATATTAACAATTATAGTACATTATAGCTAAAATTTACGACAATGTCAAGATTATACGCGGAAAATTATGCTCGCCCGTGACTCTTTACATGAATTTTCGGGCACAAATTTTTCAAGCAATTCAAGAGTCTTTATATCACGGCCATCAAAACTGAAAGTACGGCATACTGCACCGGCAAGTCTTTTGTCACGATTAAGCTCGTAAACAGCACCCAAAAAGTCGATAGGCTCAATATAGGGCGGACAAAGAGATTTTATTTCATTAAAACCGTCGGTGTATTTTGGGGTAATACCGTTATCAAAGACAGAAAACACCAATTCACGCTTACCGAAAAACGTACCTGACGTATCAATAACAATGGCGTTTTCATTCTGAATTGAGGCTCTTTCGGTTATTGATATACCTGCACCGTAGCTGTTGTAAATCTGTGCCGCCTGCGAAACATAGCGGAATCGGTTTGACGTAATTACGGTAGTACCGGCACTGTATCGGGCAATTTTATCCAGAAACGAATAATACTCGCCTCTCGGGTCGTTAATATAACAGACTGCTCTGCACCCTGCAAGATACATCTGCTTCAAAATCAATTCAAGAGTGTTAAAGATAAGCAAATTTTTAAATGCAACAGGCTCAAATCTGCCCATATCCGTGTTTTCGGGCAGAATAATATTCTTATTCAGAAGAACATGAGAAGAGTGTCTGCCCAAAAAGCGTGCAACCTCATTCCAATCAACACCCTTTTCGCTGTCGGGCACATCTGCAATATAAAACCGTTCACCGTTCACGGTAAAATGCTCATAGACCTTTTCAACAGCTCGTCCTTTTTTGATTTTTCGTTTTCCCGACGGCTTTACATTAACGATAACAAACAAAAAAATATCCCCTTTCC
>CAZBVV010000112.1:0-2501 GCA_964495345.1 uncultured Eubacteriales bacterium | reverse complement strand
TTTGTAAGAGTGATATTTTCGTTCTCTGCTATTTCTTTGGGCATTGTAAAAATCATATCATCATCCGTAATATTGAAGAATGCAACTACTCTGTTGCCGTTTTTATCAAAGCAAGTCCACACAGCCTTATCCTTTTCGGAAACAACGGGTCTGTTGCCGCTTGAATGCTGATTGATATCTATAATATCCTGATTTGTCAGGAGTGAAAGTGTGAACTCGTCATTATCGGGCATATGACCGCCGAATATAAGAGGTGAACGGAAAATTGACCACAGATTCATAACTGTGTACTGGTCTTCCTTTGAAAAACGGGTATAGCTGTCATCTCTTGCATCACCGACACGAAGATGACCGAATGGCAACATATCGCAATCGGGCCAGCACCCCTCGGAAGTAAACTTATACCACATTTCGCACTTACGGAACATCTCACGGACTTTCTCTCTCTGATCCCAGAAATCGCCTGTAAGACGCCACATATTTGCATTTGCTGACAGATGATATCCATGCTCAATCTGTGCAGGACCGGGGGAAAGGCTCAATACCATATCTCTGCCGCACTTGTCAAGAGCTTTTCTTATCATTTCAATTTCGGCTTTACCCGAATAAAGGTTGTTGGGATGTCCCTCTGTGATGCAAATATCGTCAACTTTTATAAAGTCAACACCCCATGATGCGTACAGTTCAAAAATTGAATCGTAATACTCCTGTGCACCCTTTACATTTGCTTTAATGCCGTACATATCGGTGTTCCAGTTACATACGGAAAACTGCTGTGCAATATCCCTTGCAGTTACGCCATCACACTTGATTGCAGTATTTCTGTGAACTGCCTGTCTGGGAATACCTCTCATAATATGTATACCGAATTTAAGCCCCATATCGTGAACCTTCTGTGCAATTACGGAAAATCCCTTTCCGCCTGCCGATGAGGGAAAACGCTCGGGAGCAGGAATAAGACGGGAATATTCGTCCATATAAAGCTCTGCAAAATTATGATAATTACAGGAATGTGCAGTAGGTTCACTCCATTGAATATCACAAACCACATACTCCCAGCCGTATTCTTTAAGATTATCACGCATATATTCTGCGTTTGCCATAAGCTGTTCTTCATTGACACCTGCACCGAAACAGTCCCAGCTGTTCCAACCCATAGGGGGCGTTTTTGCAACTGCGTTTTTATTAAGCATTATTATCAACCTCCGTTTTCACCATTATAATAATAAAAAAAGAAATTGTCTACTGTTTTTATTAATTTTTTTATTTTTACTCTTGTTAAAAAACATTATATATGATAGTATTATAATTGATTAATTATGCAGGAGAAAAGAATGAAGAACTTAAATAAAATATTATCTGTAATTCTTATAATTTTAACAGCGTTTTCAATGTTCGGCACAGCTTCATATGCCATTGATTATGAGGACACACCTTTAAGTGAGATATACAAAAAACACACAAGCTACACAATGGTTGCATCAAGAAAAGGTGACACAAACCATTATCCCGAAAACTCACTTGCAGCCATTGAACAGGCAGTAACAAACGGTGCTGATATTGTTGAAATAGATATTAAAATGACTGCTGACGGCATATTGATACTTATGGACGATGATACGGTTACAAGAACCTGTTACAGCTACGGTGAGAAAACTGCCGTTGCGGATATGACTTACGATGAAATCAAAAGCCTCAAGCTCCTTACGGGCAAAGGCGGTGCGAGTGCAAGCAAAACAGAGCATACCGTTCCCACTCTTGAAGATGTTTTCAAAAACAGGCAGAATTGTCTTTATCTTCTTGATGCCGATTGGGAATTAAGAGATGAAATTTATACTCTTGCTGCAAAGTACGATATGCTCGACAATGTGATTTTTTACATCTGCGATGCAAAAACTGACGAAATTGCTCATTGGAAATCTACCCTTTCAACTGAACCAATGATTATGACCT
Source organism: uncultured Eubacteriales bacterium (assembly GCA_964495345.1). Taxonomy (GTDB): domain Bacteria; phylum Bacillota; class Clostridia; order Oscillospirales; family Acutalibacteraceae; genus UBA1081. The sequence continues at coordinate 548 of CAZBVV010000112.1, read as the reverse complement.
ATTTCAAGGGTAATGTTATTTTTGCGGCAACGGCAAGTGTTAAAAATGCGGCAGAAGTATCCGATTGCATTCAGCTTGCAACAAAAAATCCATACGGTGTTATTTTCGGTGAAACTGTACAGGAAACAGCATACAACAGTTCAATCAGAACCATGGCAACACCCTGTTATCCCGAGCTTTGCGGCAACAGACAGGATACTGCTGAATATTGGGATGATCTTATCAGCAGAGGTTACAGCATCATTCTTACAGATTATACAGAAGAATTACGCAGCTATGTTGACAATACGCACTATACAAAAGCTCTTCAGCTTGAATGGATAACCAATAGACTCATACATGAATGGGAGCTTCCCGATTTTAATTCAGATAAATTTTTTGATTACAAATTAGCTTATACAACAGCGGCAGAAAAAGCTGAAAACCTGTTAACAAAGGATGTAAGCCGTTCATACAGTGATTGTGCCGAGGCAATTTATGAATTGCAGAAAGCTTATGATGATATAAATGCAAATTACGAGGAGCTGGCACAGGGTACGGCAGGTATG
>CAZBVV010000111.1:0-5642 GCA_964495345.1 uncultured Eubacteriales bacterium | reverse complement strand
CACTCCTCACTTCTCACTACTAACTGATAAATTATTGTTTAAATTTTCTCCTTAATTTCCTGCATTATTGCTGTTATGTCAATATTCTGCGGACAATGGTTTTTGCAAAGACCGCATTCGACGCAATCTGCAGGCTTACCTGTTGATTCAAGGTCATTTGTTCTGCGAAGAGTTCCTCCTCCGCCGTAAACCTTGTAATCGTTATATATTGAAAGCACTGCTGGAATATCAATCTGAGCCGGGCATTCATCACAGCAGTAGCGACAAGCCGTACAGGGAACGCAAAGATTCTTTTTAAAGACTTCGCAAGCGGTCATAAGTGTTTGCATATCTTCATCATTCAGTCCGTTTTCATCGGAGAATGTGTTAAGGTTATCATTGAGCTGTTCAAGATTTGACATTCCGCTTAAAACAACCTTTACCATAGGCAAGCTTTTTACAAATCTGAATGCCCATGCAGGAATGCTCCAATCGGGATGTGCAGTTTTAAGTATTTTTTCAGCATCTTCGGAAAGGGATGCCAATTTTCCGCCACGGACAGGTTCCATTACGATAACGGGGATATTTTTCTTTTCAAGAACTTCGTATTCAGCCTTTGCCGTGCCGTAATTCCAGTCGAACCAGTTAATCTGGAGCTGTGCAAAGTCCCAATCGTGATGTGAAGCAAATCTGTCAAGAGATTCAACACTTGCATGGGATGAAAAACCGAGATATTTAATTCTGCCGAGACGCTTTTGTTCAAGAAAATACTCAATACAGCCGCAATTTAAGTATTTATCAATGTTTTCATCTGTCAGACAATGTATAAGATAAAAGTCAATATAATCTGTGCGAAGATTTTTGAGCTGCTCCTCAAACATTTCTTTGTAATCTTCTTTTGCAAAAATTGAGAACTTTGTTGCAAGATGATAACTCTCTCTGGGGTGCTTTGCCATAGCTTCGCCTACAAAATCCTCAGATTCTCCGCCGTGGTACACATAAGCCGTGTCGTAATAATTAATACCGCCTGCCATAGCCTCATCAATTATTTTCTGTGCTTCACTCCTGTCGATGGGAGTGTTTTTAACGTCTTTTTTAATGGGCAGACGCATATTTCCCATGCCCAAAGCAGATAGGCTTATATTTTTGAATGAATTATAAATCACTTTAATCCCTCTTTTAACCTTAACTTTTCTATATGATAGCACAAGATTATTAAGCTTTTCAATCATTATGTTTGAAATCTGCATATATCTGTGTATAATAAAAAAACAAAACAACATATTTATACATTATTCTTGACAAAATAATCGGTATTTTATATAATAAATACATCTGTATGCTATGCGTACAAATAAATTTATTTAAAGGAGATTTTTAAAATGAAAAAAATCTTGGCAATCGTTTTATCACTTGTTCTTTGCGTAGGTATGTGTATTGCTTTCACATCTTGTGACAACAATGCCGGTACAGAAGACGGCACAGATACCTCAAACAACACAGCTGCAGCTGCTGATTTTACAGTAGGTATTTGTCAGCTTGCGGTACATGATTCACTCGATAAGGCAACACAGGGCTTTATTGATGCCCTTACAGCAGAGCTTGCAAAAGAGGGCAAAACTGTTGAGTTTGATACACAGGTTGCAGGTGAATCCGACCTTTGCACAACTGTTGTAAACACTCTTGTTGCAAAGAATGTTGACCTTATTATGGCTAACGCTACTCCCGCACTTCTTGCTGCTGCTAACGGCACAAGCACAATTCCCGTTCTCGGTACATCCGTAACAGATTATGATGACACATTTTCAGGTAACATCCCTGCTAATGTAAGCGGTACATCAGACGCAGTTCCCTTCGCAGACCAGGCTGAAATGATGATTGATACTCTCGGTCTTGTTAAAGGCGACAAGGTTGGCGTTATCTACTGCACAAACGAATCCAACTCACTTATTCAGTACGAAGCAGTTAAGGCTCTCTTCGAGGCAGAAGGCATTGTTGTAACTGCTTATACATTCTCCGAAACAACAGAGCTTCAGGCTATTGTTACATCTGCTGCTGACGAGTGTAAAGCAATCTATGTTCCTTCTGACAACACAGTTGCACAGAACGATTCAATCGTTGCTTCAATCTGCACAGACAAGAAAGTTCCCGTTTACACAAGCTACGGCGGCGACGCTTGCTATGCAAGTCTTGCTATCGACTATTATGAGCTCGGTCAGGAAACAGGTAAAATGGCTGCAGAAATCCTTCTCGGCACAAAAACTCCTGCTGACATCGAGATTAAAACTCTTACTCCTTCAGTTGTATATAATGAAGAACTTTGTGTAAAGCTTGGCATCACAGTTCCCGAAGAGAATACTGCTGCATGAGGTGAATAATGGCATTTTTTAACGCATTACCCGGTGCTGTTGCCCAAGGTCTTATATGGGGTTTAATGGCAATAGGCGTATACATATCCTATAAAATACTTGATATTGCCGACCTTACTGTTGACGGTTCAATATGCACCGGTGCGTGTGTTTGTGCCGTGCTTATAACAAACGGTGTTCCTGCATGGCTTAGTATGATAATCGCATTCTTTGCCGGAGCTTTGACAGGTATTGTTACAGGTCTTTTTAATACGGCTTTGGGAATACCCTCAATTCTTGCAGGTATTTTAACACAGCTTATTCTGTATTCGGTAAATCTTTCGATTCTTGGCGGCAAGTCTCTTATTTCCGTTGATGCCCGCACCAACAATCTTGTACTCAATATGAGTAATAACATAAAAGCCATTATCGCGGCAGGAATTATCATTGTTGCTGTTATCATTGTGCTTTGGCTGTTCTTCTATACAGAGGTCGGTCTTACGCTCAAATCAACAGGTGATAATCCCGATATGAGCCGTGCACAGGGTGTTAATGTTAAATTTAATAAAGTGCTCGGTCTTGCAATCTCAAACGGTATCGTTGCACTTGCAGGTTCGCTGCTTGCACAGTACAAGGGCTCAGCCAACATCAATGACGGCAGGGGTGCTATCGTTATAGGTCTTGCGGCTATATTTATCGGTCTTTCAGTTTCAACACGAATCAAGCCTAATTTTGTCGTAAGCCTTATCGGTGTTATCGGTGGCGGTGTTGCGTATTATATTATTTATAATTTCGTTATCCTCCTCGGACTTAAAACCGATTATCTCAAAATGCTCTCTGCTATTATAGTTGCAATTTTCCTTGCGGTTCCTTATTTGAAAAACGAATATTTCAAAAAGAAAACCCCCATGGCTGATAAAAGTGTTGGAGGTGACGCAAATGCTTAAAATCACAAATCTTCAAAAAACTTTCAATCCCGGTACCGTAAATGCAAAAACTGCTCTTAACGGTCTTAACCTCACACTTGAGGACGGAGATTTTGTAACGGTTATCGGCGGTAACGGTGCAGGCAAATCCACAATGCTTAATGCAATAGCAGGTGTGTGGAAACCCGATTGCGGCACGATTGAGATTGACGGCATTGACGTTACCAATATGCCCGAGCATAAAAGAGCTGAATTTCTTGGCAGAGTTTTTCAGGATCCCATGAAAGGCACAGCTCCCGATATGGAAATTGCCGAAAATCTTGCTATCGCAGCAAGAAGAGGTAAAAAGCGTAAGCTCATATGGGGTGTAAAAAAGGCAGAAAAGGAGCAGTACAAAGAGCTTCTTGCTACGCTTGAATTGGGTCTTGAAACAAGGCTTACATCAAAAGTTGGCTTGCTTTCGGGCGGTCAGCGTCAGGCTGTAACCTTGCTTATGGCTACTCTCAACAGACCTAAGCTTTTACTCCTTGACGAACATACTGCGGCACTTGACCCCAAAACAGCCGCAAAGGTATTGGCATTGACCGATAAAATCGTTAATGAAAACAAACTCACAACGCTTATGATTACCCATAATATGAACGATGCTATCGCACACGGAAACCGTCTTATTATGATGCATGAGGGAAGAATTGTTGTTGATGTAAAAGGCGAGGAAAAGAAAAAGCTCACCATTAATCAGCTTCTTAACTTGTTTGAAAAAGCAAGCGGTAAAGAGTTTGCAAACGACAGAATGATGCTTTCTTAATAATCAAATCATTTAATCCCCTGTTCAATGTGAGCAGGGGATTATAAAAATTATTGTTAATAGGCGGATAAACAATAATTTAGCGAATTAACAATTTACAATGTATAATGTACAATGGTGGAAAGGGCTTCGCCCTTTAACCCATTTTTATTGTTAATTAATTGTACATTGTAAATTGTACATTGTACATTAAATTATTGTTTACAACATCCGGAAAATCAAAAATGACAATCGGAGCGGATGATAAATGCTTCAAAAAATGAATTTAAATGATTTTGATAAGGTTTTTGCTATTATGGACAGCAGTTTTCCTTGCGACGAGTACAGAAGCTATGATGGGCAAAAGCAACTGCTGAATAATCCCAAGTATACCATATATGTGGTTGCTGAAGATGATAATATAAAGGCTTTTATTGCAATTCACCGTTTAGACAATTTTGCTTTTATAGAGCATTTTGCAGTAAATCCGATTTTCAGAAATCAGGGAATCGGTTCAAAAATGCTGTGTGAATTAAAGAGTATGCTGGGTTGTCAGCTTTGTCTTGAGGTTGAGTTGCCCGAAACTCAGCTTGCTGTTCGCAGAATTGAATTTTACAAGCGAAACGGATTTTTTCTTAATAATTATCCCTATGAGCAGCCTGCATTTTCTGATGATAAAAGTCCCGTACCGCTTCTTTTGATGACAACTATCCATCCTTTGAATGACAAAGAATTTTTGCAGATTAAAAAAAACTTATACAAAGATGTATATCATATTGATTCTGCTGATATGTAAAAAACTATTTTAATATTGACATAAAGCAAAGATGCAGTTTATAATTATTCTATAATATTCTTTTAGGGAGGGATAATATGGAAAATAATTCCGTCAGAAAATACGGTAAGCTTATCAAAATAATGCAGATTATTTCTTTCATTTTTATGATTGGGATGGTTGTACTCTGTATTGTTTTTATGCAGAAAAATAATATTTCCGTAAAAAATGTTGATGCACTTACACAGTATCTCACGGGCGGCACGCTGACAATTGCACTTATCATAACTGCATTCAGCGTTGTCAAATCATTTGCATTGATTTTTCCGCCTGCGGTTCTGTTTGTTCTTTCGGGAATAGTGTTCGATGATTTATGGACTGCTGTACTTGTTAATTTTATTGCAACCGGTTGCAGTCTGATTCTTCCGTATTTCCTCGGCAGATTTATGGGTGCAGATATGGTTGATTCACTCAAAGGAAGATTTAAGGCAATAAAGAAGCTCGACAGCTTTGCAGGTGAAAATTCATTCGCGGTTGTGTTTATTTTTAAAGCAGGGGGACTAATGCCGTCAGATCTGAGCAGCCTTATTTTCGGTGCAATGAAAATTCCTTTCGGTAAGTATTTTCTTGCATCAAATCTTGGTATGCTTGTACTTAATGTGTTATGGAGCATTCTGGGTGCAAAGGGTGACCTTTCAAATCCTTTCACATTCCTTTATGCCTTGCCCGCATTACTTTTTGCAATCCTTGCATCGGTGCTTATGAGCAAAAAACAAAAGAAAAAACAATCAGTTCAGCAAAAAACTGAAACGGAGGATAAATAATGA
>CAZBVV010000110.1:0-5653 GCA_964495345.1 uncultured Eubacteriales bacterium | reverse complement strand
TTGAAATTGAATATCTCATACCTGCAAAACCACTCTGGTAAATAAGGTCAACGATAAGCTTCATTTCGTGGATACACTCAAAGTAAGCGTTTCTGGGGTCGTAACCTGCTTCAACAAGTGTTTCAAAGCCTGCCTGCATAAGAGCACAAACGCCGCCGCAAAGAACAGCCTGCTCACCGAAGAGGTCAGTTTCTGTTTCTGTACGGAAATTTGTTTCAAGAACGCCTGCTCTTGCACCGCCGATACCGAGTGCGTAAGCAAGACCGATATCAAGTGCATCGCCTGTTGCATCCTGTTCAACAGCGATAAGACAGGGAACGCCCTTACCTGCCTGATACTCACTTCTTACTGTGTGACCGGGGCCTTTGGGAGCAATCATAATAACGTTAACATCTTTGGGAGGCTTAATGCAACCGAAATGAATGTTGAAACCGTGAGCGAAAGCAAGAGTCTTGCCTGCTGTAAGGTTGGGAGCGATGCTCTCTTTGTAAAGCTTTGCCTGGAGTTCATCATTAATGAGAATCATAATGATGTCTGCACGCTTTGCAGCTTCTGCTGATGTGTAAACCTCAAAACCTGCTGCTTCTGCCTTTGCCCAGCTCTTTGAGCCTTCGTAAAGACCGATAACTACGTGTACGCCACTCTCTTTAAGGTTGAGTGCGTGTGCATGACCCTGTGAACCGTAACCGATGACAGCAACTGTCTTGCCGCTGAGTCTGTTAAGGTCACAATCCTGCTGATAATAAACTTTTGCTGATGTATTCATATTAAAGATCTCCTTTAATTAATTTTTTTGTATCATTGAGAATGCTTCCCGAGCCTCTTTCAAGAGCAACCATACCGGTACGGCATATCTCTATAATTCCGAATTCTTTTACAAGTTCTACGAATGCGTCGATTTTTGAGGTTTCGCCTGTTATTTCGATTGTCATAGCGTCTGTGCCGTAATCTACGACCTTAGCTCTGAAAATATCTATAACTGACATAATATCCTGTCTTGTATCTTTGGCATTTTTAACTTTTATGAGAACTAACTCTCTTGAAACGCTGTCGCCCTTATGAAGCTCGGAAATTCTGACAACATCGGGCATTTTGTCAAGCTGACGGATAATCTGATTTTTAACTGCATCATCACCCTCGAATGTAACGGTCATTCTTGAATAATCGGGATTTTCCGTTACGCCTACCGTGAGAGTATCAATGTTAAAGCCTCGTCTTCTGAACATACTTGAAATTCTTGCAAGTACGCCGTATTGGTTACGCACGAAAACGGAAAGAATATGTCTGTCCATATCAGTCACCTAACCTTTCGACGATGATATCATCCATTGAGCCGCCGGGAGGAAGCATGGGAAGTACCATTTCATCCTTATCAACGTAACATTCGATAAGTGCAGGTCCGTCACTTTCAAAAGCGGTTTTAATGGTTTTTTCAAAATCTGACATTTCGGTACAGCGATAGCCTTTAATGCCGAAAGCATCTGCAAGCTTTACAAAATCCGTTTTTCTGTCAAGCACGGTGTTTGAATAATGCTTGTCAAAGAAAAGCGTCTGCCATTGACGAACCATACCGAGTACGCCGTTATTGAAAACAACAACCACAACGGGAATATTGTAGGTTGAAACGGTTGCAAGCTCGTTAAGACACATACCGAAACTGCCGTCACCGGTAATAAGAACGCTCTTTTTACCTGTGCCTATCTGTGAACCGATTGCCGCACCCAGACCGAAGCCCATTGTGCCCAATCCGCCGCTTGATACAAATTTACGAGGTTTTGAAAATTTACAATATTGAGCCGCCCACATCTGATGCTGACCTACGTCTGTAGCAATAACCGTGTCTGCATCGACTGTTTTATTGATAACGTCAATAAGGTTGTAGGGGGTCATCTCAGTTGTTGGCTGAATGAGTGCATTTTCTTCTTTTGAGAAAGCCGCAACCTGTTCAATCCATTCGGGATTTGACTTGTTTTCAACAGCCTCGATAATTTTCTGCAAGGTAAGTTTTACGTCACCGCAGATACCGCATTCAACCGAGATATTTTTATCAATTTCCGCATTGTCAATATCAATGTGGATAATTTTTGCTTTGGGAGCATACTTTGCTTTATTACCTGTTGCTCTGTCGCTGAACCTTGCACCGATTGCAATAATAAGATCTGCATTATGCTGTGCCATAGATGATGCGTAATGACCGTGCATACCCTGCATACCGAAAAATCTGGGATTATCGGTAGGGATTGCGGAAAGCCCCATAAATGAGCAACCCATAACTGCATCAATTTTATCTGCAAGCATAATTGCTTCTTCGGTGGCATCACCTGAAATAACACCGCCGCCGCAATAAACATAAGGCTTTTTCGCATTTTTAATAAGCTCAACAGCCTGTGCTATACCGTCACAGTCCCCTGCAATTTTTGCATCTGCAACAACTACCGATTGGGGCTCATACTCATAAAGAGAAGTCTGAATATCCTTGGGAATATCAATAAGAACTGGTCCGGGTCTGCCCGACTTAGCCAGCTTAAATGCTTCCCTTACCGTATCTGCAAGTTCTTCACCGTTGTTTACAAAGTAATTGTGCTTTGTAACGGGCATCGTAATACCTGTGATATCAACCTCCTGGAAACTGTCTCTGCCGATAAGGGGAAGTGACACGTTACCCGTAATAGCAACAAGAGGAACTGAATCAAGATATGCGGTTGCAATACCTGTAACAAGGTTTGTTGCACCGGGACCCGATGTAGCAATAACTACGCCTACTTTACCCGTTGACCTTGCATATCCGTCAGCCGCATGAGACGCACCCTGCTCGTGAGCAGTTAAAATATGCTTGATTTCATCCTGATGAAGATAGAGTGTATCGTAGATATTGATAACCTGTCCTCCCGGATAGCCGAAAACAACATCAACATTCTGCTCAATCAATGTTCTGATAAGAATTTCTGAGCCGGATATTTTCATTATTTCACCACACTATTTAACGTATAATTTACAATGTACAATGAATAATTGTACTGAAAATTTAAATTATATTTAATAATTATAATATATTCAACACAAAATAGCAAGTATTTTTGTGCCTCATAATGCACAAGGCAAAATGAATAAATTAAAAAAATTTGTACAAATTACAGTTTTTCGGCAACAAGCGTACCCATCTCGGAGCATTTAACCTGCTTCATGCCGTCCTGCATGATATCAACCGTTCTGTAGCCTTCGTCAAGCACAGCGTTAACAGCTGTTTCGATTGCATCAGCTTCTTCAATCATATCGAATGAATAGCGGAGCATCATAGCGGCTGAAAGTATTGTACCAAGAGGGTTAGCAATATCCATACCTGCTATATCGGGTGCTGAACCGTGAATCGGCTCGTACATACCGAGTGTTCCTTCGGAAAGGCTTGCTGAAGGCATCATGCCGATAGAGCCTGTAAGCATACTTGCTTCGTCGGAAAGAATATCACCAAACATATTTTCAGTTACGGCAACATCGAATCTTGAGGGATTTTTAATAAGCTGCATAGCAGTATTATCAACGAGAACGTCCTCATACTCAACATCGGAATACTCCTCTGCAAGTCGGTGCATAACGCTTCTCCAGAGTCTTGATGAATCAAGAACGTTTGCCTTGTCAACGGAAGAAACCTTACCTCTTCTCTTTCTTGCGGATTCAAAGGCTACTCTGCCGATACGCTCAATTTCATGTTCCGAATATTTAAGCTCGTCTGCGGCAAATTTTTCGCCGTTTTCCTCACCTGTCGTTCTTTTACCGAAATAGATACCGCCTGTAAGCTCACGAACGATAAGCAAATCTATACCGTTACCGACGATTGACTGTTTAAGGGGTGATGCGTCTGCAAGCTGAGGAAAGAGCTTTGTAGGACGAAGATTTGCAAAAAGACCCAACTCACTTCTTACTGCTAAAAGAGCTTTTTCGGGGCGGATTGCAGGAGGGCAATTATCCCATTTAGGACCGCCTACAGCACCTAAAAGAACGCTGTCACAGTTTTTGCATTGAGCCATGCCCTCGTCTGTGATAGGCACACCGAATTTGTCTATTGAGCATCCGCCGATATCAACATACTTATATTCAAACTCGTGAGAATATTTCTGTGCAACTTTGTCAAGCACTTTTAATGCTTCATCAACTATTTCGGGTCCGATACCGTCACCCTTGAGAACAGTTATAACTTTTTTCATAGCGTTTATCCTCACTTTAATGAATTGAGAAGTCCGTTAGCGGAAATAATCTCTTTTATAAATTCGGGGAAAGGCTGAGCCTTGTATTCCTCGTTTTTAGTAATGTTTTTAATAATACCTGTATCAAAATCAACACTTACTTCGTCACCGTCTGCAATTTTTTCGCTTGCTTCGGGACATTCAAGGATTGCAAGACCGATATTTATTGCATTTCTGTAAAAAATTCTTGCAAAAGTTGATGCAATAACACAGGAAATACCCGATTCTTTGATTGCGATAGGAGCGTGTTCTCTTGAAGAACCGCATCCGAAGTTAGCTCCGCCAACCATGATATCACCGCAAGCAACTTTGTTTACAAAATCTGCGTCAATATCTTCCATACAATGAGCCGCAAGCTCCTTATGATTGGCTGTATTCAGGTATCTTGCAGGGATGATAACATCCGTATCTATATTGTCACCGTACTTATGTACTCTGCCGTTAACGTTCATCATTCTACCTCCGTGGGATCTACAATATGACCTGCTACTGCCGTTGCAGCCGCAACCTCGGGACTTGCAAGATAAATCTTTGATGATTTTGCACCCATTCTGCCTACAAAGTTACGGTTAGTGGTTGCAACTGCGATTTCGTCGTCAGCAAGAATACCCATATAACCGCCGAGACAAGGACCGCAGGTGGGTGTTGAAACTGCACAGCCTGCATCAATGAAAATATCCATATAGCCAAGCTTGATGCACTCTTTATAAACAGACTGGGTTGCGGGAATTACGATACATCTTATGTCCTTTGCAACCTTTTTGCCTTTAAGGATTTCAGCCGCCGCTTTCATATCGGAAATTCTGCCGTTTGTACACGAACCGATAACAACCTGGTCAGGCACGATATCCGTAAGCTCAGATGCAGGTCTTGTGTTCTCGGGAAGATGAGGACAGGCAACTGTTGAAACGATTTCACTCAGATTGATAACGTATTCTTCATCGTAAACAGCGTCTTCATCTGCTTTGTAAACGGTAAATTCACGGTTCACTCTGCCCTTGACGTATTCAAGAGTTTTGTCGTCAACCTCAAAAATGCCGTTCTTTGCACCTGCTTCAATAGCCATATTAGCCATAGCAAGACGGTCATCCATAGAGAGTGAGTGCAAGCCTTCGCCTGTAAATTCCATTGAACGGTAAAGAGCACCGTCAACACCTATCATACCGATGATATGAAGAATTACGTCCTTACCTGAAACTCCTTTACGAAGTGAACCTGTAAGTGTAAATTTAATTGCGGAAGGAACCTTGAACCATGCTTTACCCGTTGCCATACCTGCCGCCATATCCGTACTGCCTATACCCGTTGAAAATGCACCTAAAGCACCGTATGTACAGGTGTGAGAGTCTGCACCGATAATGCAGTCACCGGGTGCGGCAAGTCCTTTTTCGGGAATAAGAGCGTGTTCAATA
>CAZBVV010000109.1:0-5747 GCA_964495345.1 uncultured Eubacteriales bacterium | reverse complement strand
AGCCCCTCAAAGATTGAGGGGTTGGGGTGTTGATTTGTCGTAGACTATTTTTTATAAACGGTAATTTAGCAAAGCAGAAACTAAATGATATAAATTGTAGGGAGCGACGCCCTCGTCGCTCCGATTTGCCAAAGGCAAATAACGGTGGAACACCGTTTTATTATTGTACATATAAAAATTCCTTACGGAATTTGTGCTACGCACACGGAGCGACGAGGGCGTCGCTCCCTACATTTATCAAATCAACTGTGTTCTAAATTATTGTTTACTTTTTTCCGTCTTGATTAATTTATTATACTATGTTAAAATATTTATAATTTATGCGTGGAGGGGAGCTTATGGTATATGCGGCAGTGCTTGCAGGCGGCAGCGGACTGCGTATGGGCGGTGATTTGCCCAAGCAGTTTTTGTGTGTAGGTGAAAGACCTATCATTATCAGAAGTATTGATGCTTTCCTTGAAAGCGGGCTTGTTGATAAAATCATTGTTGCTGTTTCTGCTGATTACGTTGACTATACGAATAAATTGATTGCTGAGTTTTTACCCGATGCCCATATAACCGTTATTCCCGGCGGCAAAAACAGAAACGCAACTCTTTACAACGTGCTTAAAACACTTGATAATAATATAAATGCAGATGATGTTATTCTTACCCACGATGCGGTGCGTCCCTTTATAAACAAACGCATAATTGCCGATAATATCGAAGCTGTACGCAAATACGGTGCTTGCAATACGGTAGTTCCCGCAGTTGATACCCTTGTAAACAGCACAGACGGAAGATTTATCAATGCAATTCCCGTAAGGAGTCAGTTTTATCACGGTCAGACTCCACAGAGCTTCAATGTTGCAACACTTTTTGAGCTGTACGGCAATATGACAGATGAACAGTTTGAAATGTATACCGATGCCTGTTCCGTTTTTGTAAATGCAGGCAAAAAGGTTTTTCTTGTTCAGGGTGACAGAAACAACATCAAGCTCACATACCCCGAAGATATGCAGAAAGCAGAAAACATAATAAAATCCAAGGAGAAAATTCAATGAATCGTTTATCCGTAATCATCCCCGTATACAACGGTGAAAAATATCTTGAAAAAACGCTGGAGTGTCTTATTACGCAAACTGTTGAAAATTTTGAAGTCATTATTGTTGACGACGGTTCAACGGACTCCACTGCTCAGATTGCAAAACGCTACTGTGAAGATTACGACGGCTTTTATTACATTCATCAGGAGCATAAGGGCGTGTACGCAGCAAGAAATGCAGGCATAGAAAAAGCAAAGTGCGAATACTTTTTGTTCCTTGATTGCGGTGATGTTCTTACAGACGGCAGTATTGAAGCCATTTTTACCGTTTCCGATGCACACAATGCAGATATCATTACAGGCAGATGTTGGAAAAACGGTGATATTGAGTATGAATATGACAAATCACTTGATATTCTTGCAACTCAGCCCGAAATTGACACTATGGAGAGCAGACTCCTTTACAGTCAGTATATCGGTGCAAAGGCGTTCAGAAAAAAGCTGTTTGACCTTTACAATATCCGTTTTCTTGACCTTACTGCATACGGCGAAATCCTTTTTACCATGGAATGTGTGTTCACGGGCTGTAAAATAAGCGGATGTTCGGATTTTATACTTGAAAAAACCATGAAACACATTGAGGACGGCTATTCTCAGTTTGAAATGCCCACTCTTGAAAATATCAAATCCGCAAAATATGTACTTTCCGAGCTTTTTGAAATGGGTAAGGAGCTTATCACTCAGCAGACGGGCACTTTCGACGGTGACGAGGCATATATTCAGGAAATTATCTATATGATTTACCGCTTTTATATTGAGAATTTTTACCGCAAGTATTGGTATATGACCGCAGATACTCTTGCCGAAATGAAAGAGGATTTTGAAAAGTACGCACAGCTTGTACAGCCGGAGCGTTTTAAAAAATTACAGCAGGCAAACACGGATTTAAGATTGCCGTACATATACACGGATAAAAAAGAGGCAGCAAACGAGCCTGAGTTTACAATTCTTTTTGATATTTCAAACCCCGAAGAGTTCAGACCTTTTCTTCGCTCACTTTATGCACAGTCGTATCCTTTCTTCGAGGTTATCGTAAGCGAAAACAAATATAACAGCGGGTACTTTCCCGAAGAATTTAAGGGTATGGAAAATCTTGTTGTATTGCCCGATAAGGGATTCCATTCAAAGGCAAGAAAAGTGGGCAAGGCAAAGTATTTCTTCGTAATCAAAAAAGGCGAGCCGCCGCTTGATGTGCGTACTCTGCGTGAAACAGCAGAAGCAAAGGTTCCCGCTTTTATGAAACAGTATATCTTTTCGCAGAAACGCTCCACACTCAATGCAAGAAAGGTGCTTAAAGATAAAGGACTTAATCTTAATTAAAAAGCTCCCACAGCGGGAGCTTTTGGCTTTTATATACAAAGCTAAACAATAATTTATTGAATTAACAATTTACAATGTATAATGTACAATGGTGGAAAGGGCTTCGCCCTTTAACCCATTTTCATTGTTAATTAATTGTACATTAAATTATTGTTTATTATTTTCCGAATCTCTGAACACCACAAAACGCTGGAACAGGTATTCTGTTACCATGTTTGTCAGCATCGTTACTGCAAGGATTATGTAGTCAACAACGGGATTTTCAGCTGCATTAAATCTTTCAGCCGCCATATTGCCCAGAACGGTTGACAGGGGAGTGAAAACTACATAGTATGCGGCAACTTTCAGCATGGCAATAGGTACATTTGATGCTGATTTGAAAGTGAATTTTCTGTTAAGTGTAAAATTCCAAAGAACGGACAGTATAAGTGCAGGCAGATAGCAAGCCCAATACGAAAGCTCTTTGTCGAAAAGACGGGGCGGAACTTCCGTCAGCACGGTGAATGTAACAGTCTGAATAATTCCTGCAGACATTGAAAATAATGCAAATTTAATTACCTGCAAAACATTTTCTTTTTTTGAAAGTTTGTTATCACTCATAATTGTCGTCCTCTCTTTTGTTTTTTAGTGTGTTAAAAGAAGTGTTGCTATAAATAAAAGTGCTATTACCCATGAACTGCCCTTGATTTTTTTGAAATCTCCGCAGAAAACGCTGATAACAATATAAGATATAAGTCCGAATGCAATTCCGTAAGAAATATTGTATGTAAAGGGCATTATCGCAAGGGTAAGGAATGCAGGAACGGAGATTTTATAATCACTCCAGTCAATATTTTTGACGGATGCCATCATAAGAATACCAACATATATAAGAGCCGCCGCCGTTGCACAACCCGGAACAAGCTGTGCAACAGGACTTAAAAACATAGCAATAAAGAAGAATCCGCCGCAGAAAACAGATGTAAGACCTGTTCTGCCGCCTGCCGCAACACCTGCATTTACTTCGCTGAATGTTGTAACGGTGGATGTACCGCATATTGCACCAAGCATTGTTGCAATAGCGTCTGAAAGCATACCCTTGTTCATGTTTAACGGCTCACCTTTTTCATCAAGCAAGCCTGCACGTTCGCAAGCGGCATAAAGAGTACCGAGAGTATCAAACATATCAACCATACAGAATGCCAATGCAGTTGTAACAATGGTGAGAATAAGGTTTGCGTTACCGTGTTCAGCCGCAAATGCGGAAAAATCAAATCCCTCGGTAAAGACCTTGAATAATGACTGTGAACTGAATTCTTTGAAAGCCTGTACGGGACTTATGATTTGAATATTCAACTGTTCATAAAAGCCGTCAACTGTAAAACCGAGAAGATAATACATCGCCATGCCGCCGATAATACCGATAAGCACAGCACCTTTAAGCTTTTTCTGGCTCATAATAACGATAGCGAGGAATGTGCTGAGTGTTACAACCATAGGCATAATTTCGCCCCAGCTGTGATTTAAAAGGTTAAAGGATGCCAAATCTACGCAGGTGGACTCGCTGGGTACAACAATACCTGCATTCTGCAATCCCAATAATGCTATAAACAGACCAATACCTGCAGGAATAGCCACACGGACGGCATCGGGCAAGGCATCAAAAATCTTTTTTCTTAAGCCCGTTACCGTAAGCAATATGAATACTAAACCTTCTATAAATATAAGCACCAAAGCATTTGCATAAGACAAGCCGAAACCGATGCATACCGTATAAACAAAAAATGCGTTAAGTCCCATTCCGCTTGCCTGAGCTAACGGCAGATTGGAAAGCAAACCTGCAAGAATGGTTCCGATAACGGCGGCTATTGCGGTTGCAATATAGATAGCACCGTAGGAAACACCAAGGGGATTTGAGCCGTCACCGAACGGGTCTGCAAACATATTGGCATTTACCATAAGTATGTAAACCATAGCAAAGAAAGTAGTCATTCCGGCAATAAACTCGGTTTTTACCGTAGTTCCTCGCTCTTTGAGTTTAAAAAACTTGTCCATATCGTATCTCCTTTTTTTGCGGCATACACAAATTTATCCTTTTGTACCGCTTGATTTTATAATAGCACAATTTTAAACGATTGCAAGATGAAAGCGTTAATTTAATTCAATTACATCAAAAAGCAACGCCGTAAATTTGTCTGTTACGGCTTTATCTTCGTGCCAATGACCGAAATACCAATGCTTAAATTTGCACTCGTACATTATCCATTCCAAAAAACCTGTAAATTCCATGTCGTGGGGGTTGGGATAATATCCCATTCGCATTATAATTTCTCTGGGTGCAGTATGGGTTATAATGTAATCAAATTCCATGCTGTTTTGCTTTAAGGTTTTTGTGGCTTCTTTATATTCTTCGTTGCTTGGCAATTCTTCATCCCAATAAGAGAAATCTTTTTTACGCATATATCGGTCAATGCTGTACGCACCGCCCATTGTGAAGAACTTTTTACCCTCAATAACGAATGCCTGACCTCGCATAAGATGAAATATATTTTTTCGTATGCGGTGAATTTTACCCCCGTTCCATAGTTCAACGGGATATTCGTAAAGCTCCTTAAAATTTTCGTGATTACCGTCAACCCAAAGAATCGTATAGGGTTTTTCAGACAATTCATCAAGCACCTTGTCTGCCGCAATTCTTGCATCTTCATCGGTTTTGAATTTATATTTGTTCATACCTACAAAGCCGAAATCACCGCAAATTATAAGATAATCTTCGTTTGTCCATGATGATTCACCGGGCATATTCAGTTCGCAGAATCGGTTAATATCACCGTGAGTATCACCGGTTACGTATATCATATTCAATCTCCTTTATTAAAGATGTTATACTATTATACTATATATCATAAAATGTAATCAACTGTTTTTTGCTGACAAATAAATTTTTTATGGTATATTGTTCATTAATTAAATATTTGATATTATTTAATAATAAACCTAAGGTGGTGCTGAATATGGCATACGATTTGAAAATATTTACTGAAAATATAGAACCCGTTGCGGTAAACCAGATATATAATCTTTTATCTTTACCACCGTTTGCTGACTCAAAGGTTCGTATTATGCCCGATGTTCATCTGGGTAGCGGCTGTGTTGGGGATGCTTCTCGCACCTATCGGAAAACCAGAACCAAGGGATTGCATCCCTCTGGACACCCTGTATATTTTCCTCGAAAATGGTACCCAAACTGTAAAATGCAGTTTGACAACCGCCCCACAGATACCAAGCAGTGTAACAGATATGACCAAAACCTTCTATAACTGCCCCAAACTCACCACCGCCCCAGAGATACCAAGCAGTGTAA
>CAZBVV010000108.1:0-5808 GCA_964495345.1 uncultured Eubacteriales bacterium | reverse complement strand
AACTGAGGTTTTCTCCTATTTCTTTTTTGAATATCTGTGATAAATAATCTGCTGAGATTCCACAATAATTTGCAGCAGAAGTCACGCTGATTTTTTCGGAAATGTTTTCGTTTATATATTTTATGCAATTTCTTACGTGAGGAGAAAATTCAGGTTGCTTTTTATTCTTTTTTACATCCTGAGTCAAATTTAAAATTTCAACACCTAAGCACATAAATATTTCATTTTTATCAGTCAGTTTATCAATTGCTCTAATCACTCTGTCTGAAAATTCATAGGCTTTGGTTTCGTTAAGTCCACCCTGAATAGCGTATCGTGTAGCAAGAGTAATTGCACTGACAGCCATATATTTATGCTGCATCAAATCATCATCGGACATTCTTCCCATAACAATGAGTGAATCTAAATCTTTTAGTTGTGCAATCAGCGATTCAATGTCACCTTGCTGAACACAAGAAAGCAATCTGATTTCAACACTATACGGCGTTGGTTTTTCATCAAGAGCGTTTTTTCGCTCGATTGTCTTAACAGTCACAAGCTCGCCTATGTTCATTAAATCACATCTTTTCTTTTATCTTTTTCATCTCTTTTTTCAACCCGGCATTATTCAAATCTTCCCACAACGGCATAATAAGACCGCCCTTGAGCCTCATAGATGCTTCGTGCATAGAAGCATAATAGGCAACTCTGAAATCAGTGAACACGGACATTTTGCATTTTTGTTTATACGATTCATACAGACCGTAGGCATCACCCCACATATTGCGAAGCTGAAACAAATCATATTCTCTGTCTGCCCAAATACTACCGCAAGGGTCAATGAAAGCAGTCAACTTCAAAGTTTTGTGGTCAGCCATTATGTTCATTATATTAAGATCGCCGTGAATAAGCACAGGTGCAGTATTTTCTTCAGGCAATCTATTAAAAATTTCTGTTGCATCGTTAAGCAGTTGCAGTTTTTTCTTGCTAAACTTGCCTTTTTCCGATAACTCGCTTAAAGCTTTAAGCCACGGCTCTTGCTTTTCTTTTTTGTAGTATTCATACCAACTGTCATAAACAGGATTTGATAATGAACCGAATTTATTATTCGTAACACGGTGCCATTCCAACATACCCGAAATAACTTCATCAGCGAATTTTTGTTTCTGACTTTTGTTTTTCAATAAAAATGTCGGATTTAACACATTCTGTCCTTCAACAAAGCTCATAGCTAAAATTGCTGTATCGTCGTCTTCATATGTAAAAAGCACTTCGGGCATTTTTACGCTTGTGTTTTCGGAAAGAAGTTTAAGCTGCTGAGCTTCTTCATATTGCGAGCCTTGTACTCTGTAAGCTTTTACAGCAATAATTCCGCCATCGGAAAGCTCAACCTTGTAAACTCTGCCAAAACTACCTCCACCGATAAATTTAATTTTTTCAGTTTTTTTGTTAAGCTTTTTGAAAACAATGTTCGGCAAAATTGGCAACAAATGTTTATCACCATTATCAAGAATTTTCATTTTGTATCCTCCATTATCCTTGTTTTTACAAGTGAATATGCTCTTTTACTTTCAGGCAGAAATGAAAACAACTGGAAACAATGGCACATACCTTCAAATTTATGAAGTTCTACATTAATATTTTCACATTTCATTTTTGCATACACTCTGTCATTGTCACTCTCATCTAATTCTGCAGTTCCGCATATCAATGTTACCTTCGGAAAATTTTCAAAACTACCGAATAAAGGTGAAATATAGGGGGAAGTTCTGTCAACATTCAGAACATATTTTGATATTCTTCTGAGCAAATGAAGATTATCTTCTATTTTCTTGTGCTTTGCGATTCCATAGAATGGGTCTGTATATGCGTTTGTTATTCTACTGTCACCGCTTGATGTTGCATCTGCCCATAAAGAAAAGCATACAATATGTCCGGGTAATTGACAATCATTATCTCTGAGCCACAAAGAAGAAGTCATAGCTAATGTGGCACCTGCACTGTCGCCAATAACTATAATATCTGAATTGTTTATTCCCTCATCTAACAAATGCAAATATATTTTCACAACATCATACATCTGTGATGGGAGCTGATGTTCAGGAAATCTTCCGTAGTCTGCATTTATTACAGTTGCACCACAGAACATATTGCTGTATTTTTCGGCAAGTCTGCGGTAAAAATCATTCAGTTCAATTTTAAATCCGCCACCGTGAATCATTAATATAACTTTTTCTGTTTTACAATTGCGATTAATAAGCTTTTCGTATTTTACTCCATCTACGGCATGCTTTGTATATGTAAAATTTTTTGAGGGTCTATATCTTGATTTTTTATTTTTAGTCAGCTTCGCCGCATTGTCGGATAGCTTTGAACTGTCAGATAACGGCGAATGAAAAATTAAACGTAAAACTGACATGAAAACTTTTGAAAGCAAAGATTGCATATTATCACCTAACTTTCCGATTAAAATTTTATCATATGATATTTTGAAATTCAATAATTCCGAGATTTTCATATCTGCAAATCTAAACAATCAAGGAAAAATGACAAAGACCAATAATCTAAACAAATAGAACATCGGTCTAAAATATGTGATTTTATTAAAATGTCTTAGGTTCGAGTCCAACTCATCCTTAAATGGGGTCAATGAAACCCGTGACCTAAAAAAAGGCACATTTTTGGTAAAATTCTACTTTATATTCATCAACCTTTGTTGACATTTTGGAAAAAAGTGCTACAATATATTTGTAAAATCATAAGGAGACAAAAAAAAATGAAAACTATTTTAAGAAAAACTTTAGCTGTAATGCTTGTTCTGGTAATGCTTTTTACTTCATCAGCATTTGCAGCATTTGCTACATCAGCAACAAACGACGACAGCAGTTGTGAGTACTACCCCTCAATCATTATACCGGGACTTTTTCAGTCTAACGTAAGATACCTTGACGAAAACGGCGAAGAAATGCTCAACTCACAAGGTGAGCCCTACTCCAAACCATTTTTTATGGAATCCACCGATGATATTGTAAAACTGGCTCTCGAAAACGCTCTTGTGCCATTGGGCAATCTTCTTATCTCACAGAAAGACGCAGAAGAACGCTGTGCAAATGCAATAGCAGATGTTCTCGGTGAGGCTCTCCTGAGCAACCTTAAATTGGATGAATACGGTCATCCGATAAAAAACATTCAGGCAGATAAGTACAACACAAGCCTTGCAAACCTTACGGAAGAACAACGCAATTATGCTCTTAGTGTAGTTCCCCTCAACAATTATGTTGATATTGCAGGAGCTGACCACCTTTATTTCCTTTCGTATCTTCACACAGGCAATATCATTGATACTGCTAAAGAACTTTACGAGCTTATTCAGATAGCAAAAGAAGAAACAGGTCACGATAAAGTTAATCTTGTGCCTCTGAGTCAAGGCGGATCGGTTGAAAATGCTCTTATGCAGCTTTATATCGACATGGGACTTGATTTTTCCGATGATATAAACAGAGTTTGTTATGTAGTTCCCGCCGCTGACGGTGCCTATGTTCTCGGCGATATTTACAGATACGGATTTATTGACGATACTGATGCACTTTACGGCTACATGCTTCCGTCTCTTCTCGGAGAAGACCAGGAGATGCTTGCATACCTTATTAACCTTATTCTCAGAATTTTCCCCAATGCTGACCTTAACAACATCCTTGACACGGCAGTTAATACATTAATTGAGGATTATCTTGAATATTCAACTTGTCTTTGGGGACTTATTCCCTCAAAGGATTATCCCGAACTCAGAGAGAGATTCCTCACCGATCCGGAAGATGTACATATTCTTGAGCAGACAGACTGGTATTATAATGCTCAGGTCAATTCAAGACAGAACATTCTTGACGCAAAAGAAAAAGGTGTTGATTTCTTCGACATCGTAGACTACAACTGTGCAAACTACAAAATTTTTGATTCTTGGAACAAGGTTAACGGCGACGGTGTTATTCATCTCGACTCCGAGTCCTTTGGTGCAACAGGCGTTGCCGTAGACGTATCTCTCCCCAAAGATTATGTACAGGCAAATACCTACTGTTCAGATCCCACTCACAATCACATTGATGAAGAAAGACTTATTGATGCCTCAACAGGTATTCTCTGCGAATCAACCTTCTATTTCAAAGATCAGGGACATGAAAGCACCGCAAGCAATGATGTGATTATGCGTCTTGCCATCAGAATCGTTACCGATAACACCTTCAAAGATATTTATTCAGACCCTGCATTTCCACAATTTAATTATGCACGCATATCAAGGAGCGTTATATCCAACTACAATTTGTGGAAGGACTACGACACATCTTCCCTCACACCGGAGCTTGCAGCAGAATTCATCGCAGCACGCGACCAACTCGGTGCAGCAATTGAAAGCACCTATATGCCCACAGAAGAATTTGATGCTGCCGCTGAAAGGTTTGATGCAGTTATCAACAAAATCGAAAACGGCGAAGATACGACTGAAACCAATTTCCTTATGGATATTATCACAAAAATTCTTAAATTTATAAATAATTTGTTGCTGAAAATTTTCGGCGGAAAAGGTTTTTCTGAGATGTCGAAGTACTAAATAAAAATCCAAAGCATATAGAAAGCCGATCGTTCAAAAGAGAGCGATCGGTTTTTTTACAGGATGGAATACGCCACATATCAAATGCAAGTGTTTTCAATATTTATACCTGCAAATTTAATTTGTTTAAATCATAATAATTTACTTGTTAATTCATTAAAACTATTAACCAAAACTCCTTCGTATGATATATTTCTACTGTTTAGTAACATACCCAACACTATAAATCAACAAAATTGCTAACGAACAATGCTCGCTTATTAAGTGAATTCTTCTCTCAAAATGAGTTATTGATTTACATACATATACAATGTAAAATCTGATTATGGAAGTACTTTTAAATTAAGGTGGTCAAATGAAAATATATTTTAGTGAAAACCTGAAAAAATTAAGAACGGAAAAAGCATTAACTCAGGAAAAGCTTGCAAATTTTTTGGGAGTGACATATCAGACAATCAGCAAATGGGAGAACAATGACACCTACCCCGACATAACGACATTACCCGTTATAGCGAAGTTTTTTAATGTAAGTGTTGATGAATTGCTGGGTTTAAATCAGTCAGAAAATGACACGGAAATTGAGGAAAAAATAAAAGAATATGACAATCTGACTAATAAAGCCTTAATGCGAACTTTAATCTGCGATCTTAAAGTAAAATATCCTAACGATTTTCGTGTCTTAATCAGATATATAGCCTTTCTTAATTACATTATTTCAGTTATCTGCATTATCAAATACAAAACCGGGAGAACAACATTAAAACAAAAGCCCTGACAGGCATTTACCCTGATAACAGGGAAGATATTTTAAATGCATCGAATATATTAAAGGAAAGAAGCAAGGCTGAATATATTGTACTTAAGCTCGGCTCAAGAGGCTGTTCCCTCCGGGACGGAAAAAAGCTGAAATTTTTTCCCTTACAAAAGTAATGTTGTTGACACTACAGCCACATGCGACTGTTTTACTGTCGCATTGGCATTGGAATATGTCAAAAGCAGTGATATTTGTGCCGCTTGCGATATGGGTAACAAGGCAGGTTCAATAGCTGTAAGCAGAATGAGTGCACAGAGCTCAATGCCTACGGTGGAAGAAATATCTGATGTGAAATAACAGTGCTAAAATTTTTAATTTCTGCATAAAAAAACGATCTGAAAATATCAGGCTCAGAGCATGTTGTACGGAGCCTTTTTTGTATTCTTCAAAACTGTAAATATCAAATATA
>CAZBVV010000107.1:0-6001 GCA_964495345.1 uncultured Eubacteriales bacterium | reverse complement strand
GAAAAGAAGAATGTTACAATCACTGCTCCCTCAGGTTCAGTTGTTTACGGTGATGAAGCCCTTGAGTTTACCGTAGATGACCTTATCATTGCTGATGACGCTCTTTACGATAAAGATACACTTGCAACTATCAATGAGCAGGCACAGTTCGGTATCACAACTGCATACGAAAAGGGTGATGCTGTCGGTGCTTACGATGTTACAGTTTCATCAAACGAAACTGACAACTATAAATTCACATTTGTTAACGGCACTCTTACTGTTACTAAGGCTGTTCTTACTGTAACTGCTGTGGATATGACTATTACCTATAATGAAGTTAAGCCCACACTTAAATACACGGTTTCAGGCTATAAGTTCCCGGGTGAAGATGCAGAACCCACAGGTGCAGCAGCTCTTTCAACAAATTATGTAAAGGGAAGTAACGCAGGTCAGTATGCAATTTCTATCACAGTCGGTACTCTCAGCCATCCCAACTACTCATTCAAGCTTGTGGGCGGTACTCTTACAGTTAACAAGCTGACTATTGACACGTCGGATGTAACCGGTATATTTGCAACAATCACTCACGATGAAGCATATTCAGAGGCTGTATTTGATGATACTGCACTTGAGGATGTTAGCGGTACATTTGCCCTCAAGGATTCAACTGCAATTGCTGATTATACAGATCCTAATGCTGTGGTAGATTTTGACGGTAAATATATCACGGTAACAGCAATCTTTACTCCCACAGATTCCGATAACTATAACTCGGTAGAGCTTGATGTTTCCCTTTACATTGAACCCCATGCTATCACAGGTGCTCCTGTTATTACAGGTACTGCAATGGAAGGCGGGACTATCTCTGCAAGCGTTGCAGGTATGGCTCCTTCCGCTGCTGACAGCTACACATATACATGGTATGTAGACGGCAAAAATGAAGGCACAGATTCAAGCTATACAGTTAAAACAGATGATATCGGCAAGTCAATCTATGTTGTTGTTGCTGCAATCGAAGATAAGGGTTACACAGGTACTGCTCAGTCAGCATCCGTAACAGCTGTTGAGTCTTTCTCCAACCTTGTAAGTGCGGCTCAGCTCGATATTACAGGTGCAAACGCAACTTACACATATAACGGTACATCTTTTAAAGCAGAAGTTGCTGTTAAGTCTGAATATACAGGCTTAGTAAGTGAAAATATTACTGTTTACTACAACGGTTCAACATCAGAGCCCTCAAAGGCAGGTACTTATATCGTTACTATTGACGTAGGCACTCCCGATGTTCCTGCAGGTGCAACTCAGGAAGAAAGAAATAAGTACTACGGTCCTGTTTCCGGTCTTGAAATCGGTAAAATTACAATCGAAAAATCTGATCTTGTTGTTGATTTCATAGTTGAAAACAAGATATATGACGGTACAAGAAGAGTTCTCGGCTACAATGCAACTATCAACGGAGTTGTTCCTCAAGATGATGTTTCTGTTGATGCATCAGCTCTTTCAATCGTATTTGCTTCCGCATCAGCAGGTGAACAGTCAGTTGAAATTTCAGGTCTTAAGCTTATCGGTAATGATTCTGCAAACTACAACCTTAAAACAAATGCTGAAAAAGCTATAATCGAAAAGGCTACACTTACTGCAACCGTTACAGGTGTAACAAGACCTTATAACGGCTCTGCAATAGTTGATGTTACATTTGCTAATATCAAAGGCTATGCATCAATTGACAGTGCAACAACTGTATACTTTGCACAGGCTACAGCTACAGCTACAAGCCCCAATGCAGGTACTCAGGGAATTACAAATATCAGATATGAACTTGGTGGTATTTCGGCAGACAACTATATTGTTGAAATTGCAAACCTTGCGAATGCAACTGTTACAATCACAAAGGCAACTCCTTCTGTAACTGCTCCCACAGTAAGCGGCCTTGTTTATGATGCAAATCGTACACTTGCTAATATCATTCTTACCGATTACTATGTTCAGGACAGCAACGGTTATTGGCAGTTTGATGATACAGCAGTAGTTCCCACAGTTAAGAAGACTGCATACGAAGCAACATATATTTCACAAAATGATAACTATGCTGACTTCAAGACAACAATTACTGTTTACGTAACAGCAAAGGAAGTTACCCTTACAGCACAGGACACAACAGTATCTTACGGTAAGGCAGCATCCTTCTCAATTAAGGCTGACGGCTTCACAGGTAATGATTCACTGGCAACAATGGGTGGTACTCAACCTACATATGTATGCTCATATTATATAGGTCAGTCTGTTGGCAAATATTCAGTCTCTATCAATCATAACCTTGACAGCAACGGCAACTATACATTCAAGACTGTCGACGGTACTCTTACAGTAGTTCCTGCTGACCTCTATGTATCAGCTGCAGCTACAAGCAGAGATTACAACGGCACAACAGGTGTTGAAGTCAAGTTCGCAATCGTATCCGGCAAGTACTCAAGCGATGATGTTGCACTTTCAACAACAACTGCTAACGGTACAGCATCCTCTGCAAACGCAGGCACAAGAACAGTTGTTTACACAGCTCCCACCCTCACAGGTTCAAAGGCTTCTAACTACAACCTCGTTCTTACTCCTGCATCGGGAATCCTTACCGTAACTATCAATAAGCTTGATCCCGAAGGCGTAGTATTCCCCAAGACTGCAACTATTGAATTCAGTCAGGCTCTCTCATGGGCTGAGTTCTCAGATGATGCTGCAGGTGACGGTACATTTGCACTTACAGGAAATGTGCCCAACGCACTTGGTGATTATGCATACGAAGTAGTATTTACACCTTCTGACTCCGTAAACTACAACACAGTTACAAGTTACACAACTCTTACGGTTACACAATGTTATCTTGACTATGTAGCGGGTGTTTCAGGTACTGCACAGGTTGGTGAAAAGCTTTCAGTTGCTATCACAGGTATGCCCACAAAGGCTTATGATTACATCCATTATCAGTGGTTCAGAGTTTCCGATACTCAGACAATTCCTATCAGCGGCGCAACCTCCTCTACTTATACTGCAACAGAGGCAGATGTAGGTTACACAATCCGTGTTGTAACATATTTTGATGCAACTGCTCCGTTTGTATTCTTAGATGGCGTTACCGATCAAATCGGTACGTATGACGGTATCATAGCTGAAACAAACGGTAATGTTCAGGAAGAAAACCTTACATTCTGGCAGAGACTTGTAAAATGGATTCAGAGTATTATTGAAGCTCTTACAGGTGTTATGTTCATAATGGGTTAATCCCCGATAAAATTCAATAAAAATTACCCGTCGAAAGACGGGTAATTTTAATGCGTAATTCGCAATTCGTAATGCGTAATTTATGTGTTATTTAGTTTTACATTAAATTATCTTTTAATTACAGCGTGCTGATTGTCAGGTAATGAGGGGTTTGTAAGCTCTTCTGCCATATCTTCAATCTGAGTAAAGAGCTTTTGCATTTTTTCTTTTCGTAAAGGTTTAATTATCTTGCTCAATCTTTTCGGAAGTGATGCAACATCCTTTACTATTATATAAACGGGGTCGTTGGTGGACTCGCATTTTTTTAATGAGCCGTCAAACACGCAAAGATAAATATCCATAATATGCTCAACAAGGTTGTCATTTTTAATCTGCTTTACCGCCTTTTTGTTTACACCTTTGCCGAATGTAAAGAAATTGATAAGTCTGCCGGCTTTACCCACAGTTATTTTTAAAAGTCGGCGTGCAACCTTTGAAATTATGCCGTAATATTTGCCGTCGTATTTCAGTTTTTCGTCAATACCATTGAATCGTGCAATAAATTCCTCTTTATCACTTGCGGCAGAATGGAGAATCCCCATAAGTACGTTTTTTGTATGCTCCGTGATGTATTCATTTGTATATTCTGTTCCGTTATAAGTGAATTTTTCAAGGCGGTCAACGTCAATTCTGAATTCATCATCGGTAACGGTAAGGGTTGTAATGGGGGAGGGATGACCGCAGAGAGAACCTACGTTAATCTGAGTCAAAATGTTGCCGTTTTTTGCGGTGTACTGCGTTGTTCTTTGCATATGAGAATGACCTACAATTATAAAATCAACACCCGCTTCGGCAAGAGCTTCGGCTCTTTCATCTGCATCTCCGATCATCTGTCCGCCGTTGATAAGTCGGGAAATGTGAGGGAGCACAAGGTGATGTTCCATAATAACAACCGCTTCACCATTGGCTTTTGCATCTTTAACCTGTTTTAAAATCCATTCAAAATGCTCATCACAGTAGCCTGCTTTGCCTTTACCGTTTTTGTCATCGTTAAGACCGATAAGACGCACTTTGCCGTCAAGCTTAACAGCGTAGGAAACTGCACCAATCTCGTTTTCATATGTATCGTATGCCTGATTTTCGCCAAAATCTTTATAAAACTCACGAAGATAAGGAGCTGTTGCCGTTTCTACATCGTTAAAAGCTTTATCGCCCACAAAACGCCTTGCATCACCGTTACAGCACCAATCGTGAGTTGAATAAATAACAAAAACCTTCTTTTTTTCGGAAAGCTTTTTAATTTTGTCAAGCATTTCATCGTGAGCCAACTTTTCACCGTCATTTGAAAGGTCTCCTGCAATTAAAACTGCATCGCAATCGCTGTTTGCAATATTTTCAAAAGCTGAATCAATTATTGCTCCCGATTCGCATAAGCACACTTGGTCTGAGCCTGAGCGAAGCTGATATGCCTTTCCGCCGTCGGAGAGAGATTCGGGAAAGTGGTGTAAATCCGCTATAATTTTAAGTTTATACATAGTTTTCACCTGCTAATTATAATTTCTTAACCCCTTTGGGTAATGATTTTTAGCTCTGCCGTTAACAACTTTTGCTCCGCCTACCGTACATCCGTCAACGGTAATTACAGCCCATCCGTTTTGGCATTTTACGGAGATTTCTTCGCCGTGAAGATACTGTTTTAATTCCGTACTGTCAACTGACAGGTCAATTTTCCGCTTAAAATATTTGCCCATAGCCATAAAAAACTGATGATGCGGCTGAATGTGACTTTTTTTGATTTCTCCTATCGTAATACCGCATGAAAATGCCGTACCCTTTTCGATTTTAAAGTCGGGTGCAAAATAAACAGGATTGCCGTTATACATCGCAACGCAGTTTTTGTCATATCCTGTCAGAACATCGTCAAGAAAGTCAAAAACAGAAGAGTCAATTTTAATGTTTTCTTTTTTTTGTTTTACAGGCGGTTCAATATGCTCGTTTTTGTTATGTAACACCGCCGCAAACTGCCCCTCACCTCTGTTTTTGTGAGGATAAAAACGTCTTGAAAAATGAATGTTTTTGCATTTACAACCTGTAAAATGTATGCCGTCTGAACTGTTATTGCGTACTCTCTCGTTAACAGGAATAATCTCAAATTCAGGATGACGCTGCAAAAACGCATCAATCGTCATTTCGTTTTCTTCTAAAGAGAATGTGCAGGTTGCGTAAATTATGTAACCGCCGTTTTTAAGTGCTGTTGCCGCATTTTCAAGGATTTCAGCCTGTCGTGCGGCACATTTTTCAACGTTTTGTACGCTCCATTCATCAATTGCATTTTCATCCTTGCGGAACATTCCTTCACCGGAACAGGGTGCATCAACCATAATCAGGTCGAACGTATCGGGGAAAAGCCTTGCAAGTTTTGTCGTGTCCATACAGGTTGTAACTGTGTTGCAAAGCCCGAGCCGTTCAATGTTGCCCGTGAGAATACGGCAACGTGATGATATGATTTCATTTGAAACGAGAATACCGTTTTGTCCCTGCTTGTTTTTAAGCTGAGTGCTTTTGCCGCCCGGTGCGGCACACATATCAAGAATTTTCCATTGAGGCTCAATATCAATACATTCCGCAGGTGCCATAGCCGCAGGTTCCTGCACATAAATCATACCTGCATGATGATAAGGATGATTACCTATTTTATCGTAGTTAAGATAATATCCTGTTGCGGCATAGGGGATTTTTTCTTTGCCGAAAATATTAATCTTTTCAA
>CAZBVV010000106.1:0-6006 GCA_964495345.1 uncultured Eubacteriales bacterium | reverse complement strand
CCAATGTGCCCCCCGAAAGCCTGTAAACGGCTATAAATAAGGAATGAATACTTATCTCCAAAACCGCGTGCCGAGGGTTCAAGTCCTTCTGCCCCTGCCAAGGAAACGACAAGTTCTAACAAAACTTGTCGTTTTTTCAATAATATCATTTTAATAATGATATATTTTTCTTTCAGGTGAGAGTTCTATGATTTATATAACCGGTGATACTCATATTCCCGTGGATGTAAAGAAACTGAATAACAAAAACTTTCCCGAGCAAAGAGAACTTACAGAAAATGACTATGTAATTATTTGCGGAGATTTTGGCGGAGTGTGGGAAAACAGCAAGTCAGATTTATATTGGCTCAAATGGTTTAATACAAGAAATTTTATAACACTTTTCGTTGACGGTAATCACGAAAATTTTGATTTGCTGAACACATATGATGTTGTTGATTTTTGCGGCGGTAAAGCTCATAAAATTGCCGATAAAATCTATCATCTGATGCGTGGAGAGGTTTTTATAATCGACGGAAAAAGAATTTTTACCTTTGGCGGTGGAGAATCACACGATAAGGAATATCGTACTGCAGGTAAAACATGGTGGGCAGATGAAATGCCGTCTGTTGATGAATATAAAAATGCTGTTGAAAATTTGAATAATGTTAACTGGAAAGTTGATTATGTCATTACGCATTGTTGTCCAACGTCAATTCAGCAAAAAGTATCACCACACATGAGTATAAATGAACTTACAGAATATTTTGAGCGTATAAAATCAAAACTTAACTATAAAAAGTGGTTTTGCGGTCATTATCATGTTGACAAAGATGTT
Organism: uncultured Eubacteriales bacterium; assembly: GCA_964495345.1. Classification (GTDB taxonomy): domain Bacteria; phylum Bacillota; class Clostridia; order Oscillospirales; family Acutalibacteraceae; genus UBA1081. Next base: position 5,189 of record CAZBVV010000106.1, on the reverse strand, counting down.
GATAATCATTATTTTTTGTATAAAACTATCGTAAGTATTACGGATAGCTGATAAAACTTATTATATTCAATTCGGAGGTTACTTAAAATGCAAAAAGTGTTAACGGATTCTGCTGAATTTTGTACAAGTGTAAGTATTTTTAAGCGAGAAGCGATAATATAATAAACAACAAAATAAAAAAACAGCGTATCAAACGCTGTTTTTTTATCATTCACTGAAACCTCCGTCGACGGTGATTACATAATCAATAGCAACAGATGTTTTATCAACAGTAACACTACCTACGCTATAATTTGAAAGTTGCAGGTCAACATTATAGCTCCATGTGCCGTTTACGATTTTACCGTCGCTGTCAATGAGAACTTTCAGAGTGGGGTTTGTATATGTCATTGAAATTCCCTCATCGGGTACTGTTGCGGAAAGTCCCGCATCACTGAGCATATCAAGAACTGTACTTATATCACCTACAACAGATATTGCGTGCCCCACGGTTCCGCTGTGCACATCTCCGTGTGCACCGTCAGTCTGTTCAATCATCGTCATTTCAATTACAGTGTTCTCACCGCTTGCGTATGCTTTTGCTGTTGCAATATCAGTATCCACAATATTCTGATGACCGCCTGTTATGCCGTCAAATTCAGTTGAATTGCTTGCAAGAATTCCTGTGATAATAGGTTTAATAAGTTTGAACATTCCGTTTATTGCACCGCTACCGTCATTAAAAACAACATCAGCAAGAGACATATCTTGTTTTGACTTGACAGTTGATGATTTTGCTGCAGCCTTTTTGTATACATCAACAATCTTTGATTTGGACCATTTTGCGGGGTCATCTTTAAGTGCTGTTGTTGATTCAGCAGTAGTTGTTTCCAAAATCTGCAAAGTTGTGGTTTCTGCACTTTCAGTTGTAGTTTCAGTTGTGGTTTCAATATCATCAGCAGAACTATTTTCAACGGAAAGTTCTGTAGTTGTTATCGTTTCGTCAACAGTATCCGAATTATCGTTATTACCGCATGCCGCAAATGTAAAAAGCATCGAAACTGCAAGAATTAATGCAAGAATTTTTTTGATTTTCATTTTTCTGTCTCCTGTGATATATTCAATATTTTTAGTATATCACAGTTTTTTACTAAAGTAAAGTTTAATCGGACAATGCCCATAGAACGCCAACCGCATCAGGTGAAGCGAGCATCTTCCAATGCTCATATGTACCTGCAATCAGACTGTCATCACAAATATCACAGAATTCACAAATGATAGACTCTATGCTGTCAGCTATTGAAATATCCGGTCGTATTATCATTCTGTAGCTTGTGCCGTCAGTAAAAAGCTCACTTTTTGATATTTTTTCGCTTGAAGAAAGCACCTTTGCAAGTTCTCCCATGTTGTCAATACTGTCAGATGAACATAGGATTCTTGCTCCGATAAGTTTTATTAACTGTTTTTTGCCGTTTTTTACTGTTTTAGTGTCGTTGACTGTAAAATATATTGTGCATCCGCCGTCATTATCGGGTACTGCTTCAACAATCATTTTTTGCGACAGCCTGATATTCTTGCCCAGCTCGTGTCGAGCCTCGTCAAGTAAAGTCCAAAGTACTCTGCGAGTTTCAATATTGGAATAATCAAGCTCCTCATAAGTAATGTCAAGCTCAATCATATCTTCGCTTGAAAGCTTTATGCAAATTCTGTTATCCGTTTGTGAAATTAACATTAAACACACCCCTTAATCTATCTAATAACATGATATTCTAAGGACATGAGTTTTGCAATAACAAAAATTTTCCGCCGATTTTCGGCGGAATTTTCAATTATATTTCAAGCTCTGCGAGTACGGGATAATGGTCAGAAACATATCTTCCGTCGATTTTATCTGTGATTGTATTACATGATTTTACTTTAAATCCATATTTTACAAAAACAAAGTCAATCATTTCTGACGGGTTTTCATCAAAACCGTTGTATGTATTAACATCATTTGCGTTTGCATCAAGTGTACGTGCATCCTCAAAACCTGCAGCTGTGATGGTTTTGTACGCACCTGATGTGGGGTTCACGTTAAAATCACCTGTTACGATTGTGGGAATACCTTTGAACATATCAGCTCTTTCGGCAATAAGTCTTGCCCCCTCGCTTCTTGCAACATCACCCACGTGGTCAAGATGTGTATTGAAATGAGCGAACTGCTCCCCTGTTTGCTTGTCTTTAAGAACAACATAGGAGCATATTCTTACGCATTTTGCATCCCATCCGAGACCGGGTTTTTCGGGTGTTTCGGAAAGCCAGAAATTACCTTTATCAATAACTTTATATCTATTCTTTTTATAAAATACGGGGGAAAACTCACCCTGATTTTTGCCGTCATCTCTGCCCACACCGACAAATGCATACTCTTTTCTGAATGACCAACGAAGATACAACATCCATTTATATGTAGCTTCCTGAAGTCCGAATGTATCGGGATTATACTTTTTAATGGTATCTCTTACGAGCGTTTTGCGTTTTGTCCATACGTTTCCGCCTTTACCACCGCAAAGAATATTGAACGACATTACTTTCATAAAAATCTCTCCTTAATCTATATAAGCAACAACAGGATAATGGTCAGAAGGATATTTTCCGTTTATTCTGTCTGTCGCAGTTATTACTTTTTCAACTTGCAATATATTCTTAACAAATACAAAATCTATCATTTTTGAAGATTGTCCGAAATTGTGAAAACTGTTTACAGTATCTGCATCTGAAGCTATTGTACGAGAATCAGCAAAACCGTAATCAAGCATCGTCATATAAGCCAATGAATCAGGTGTAACATTGAAGTCACCCATAATGACAGTTTTAACACCAATGAATGAATCAGCTTTTTCAGCTACAAGCTTCACGCCTTCACGGATTGCAATTTCTCCAACATGGTCAAGATGCGTATTTAAAACAGCAAAATTTTCACCTGTTGACTTTTCACAAAGCAAAGCAAATGCACAGGTTCTGTTTTCTGCACCATCCCACCCAAGAGATGGAGTATCGGGAGTTTCGGAAAGCCAGAAGTTACCGCTTTTAAGCAATACATACTTATTTTTATTATAAAACACGGGAGAAAACTCCCCTTTTATGCCGCCGTCATCCTTGCCGACACCCACATAAGCGTATGTATCTTTAAATTGTGATGCTATGTACCGCATCCAACCGTAGTGTGCTTCCTGTATGCCGAAAACATCGGGACTGTAATTTTTTATCATATCCCGAACAAGCGGCTGTCTTTTACACCAATGATTTTCATTTTTTCCAGCACAAAGGACATTAAATGTCATAGCAATCATTGAAAATTCTCCTTATTCTTGTTTCTCTCAGCGGCAAGCTTTGAAAATTCACAACCGCAATAATTCTGTCTGTACAGTTCATATTCATTAGACAGTTCTATTGAACGTTTATAACCGTTTTTCTTTTTAAAATCGGAATAAAGATACTGAGTATTATATTTTTCGGAAAGTTCTGCTCCGATTGTATTGAGCTTTTCAGCGTTTTTATAAGGACTTATTGAAAGCGTTGTGGTGAAATAATCAAAACCGTGTACATCAGCATATTCCGCTGTTTTTTCAAGACGTAAGCGGTAGCATCTGAAGCATCTTGAACCGCCCTCGTCTTCAAGTTCTGAACCTTTTGCAATTTCATAGAATTTATCGGGTTCATAATCACTTTCTATAAAAAAAACGGCAGTTGCGCAAGGCATTTGAGAAATCAGCCGTTTTACCTCATCAACACGGAATCTGTATTCTTTTTCGGGTGAAATATTAGGATTGTAATAAAATAATGTAATATTAAAATATTGAGATAAGTATTCAAGTACATAGCTTGAACAGGGAGCACAGCAAGCATGTAACAAAAGTGACGGCTTTGTTCCGTCAGATTGAATTTTGGCAATTTCATTTTCAAGCATAAGCTGATAATTTACTTTTTGCAACACAGAACTCCCCTTTTGCTAATGATTATACATCAATAAATATAAAATAACAAGTGTTTTTCATATTATATTGTACATTGACTTTTTATTTATATGATGATATAATTGTAAAAAAAAATGAGAGGCAGGTGGACAAAATGACAAGAAGATATAACTCTACGATATGGAGAGCCGTTTTGTCCGTTTGCGATTGATGTAATATCTATCTGAATGTTTTGGCATCTCCGTATTTTCGGAGGTGCCTTAATTTTTTGAGGAGTTGGGGTATATGAGCAATCAGAATATTTATGACAACGATACTTTTTTCGAGGGTTACAAAGCACTACGTGCAGGTGAAACAAATTATAATGACTTGCTTGAACAACCTGCAATGGCGAAAATGTTGCCCAACTTAACTGAAAAATCAGTGCTTGACTTAGGTTGTGGCTACGGTCATAACTGTATTGCTTTTGTTCATCGTGGTGCAAAGCGTGTTGTAGGCGTTGATATTTCTGAGAAGATGCTTGAGGTTGCAAAAAGTGAGTCCGCTGATGAAAAAATAAAATATGTAAATATGAGTATGACAGATATTGCAAAATTAGACGAAACTTTTGATTTTATCTACAGTTCTCTTGCTTTCCATTACATAAAAGATTTTGATGCGTTTGCAAAGGAAATGTATTCCGTACTTAATATTGGTGGTCAGTTATTATTTTCTCAAGAACACCCTATTATAACCGCAACGGTTAATGGTGAAGGTCATTTTAATAAAAACTTAAAAGGTGAAAGAGTTTCTTATACATTTTCAAATTACAATGAACCCGGAGAAAGAAAAGTCCGTTGGTATGTTGACGGTGTTATAAAATACCATAGAACATTTAGTGATGTCATAAATGCACTTGCCAAAGCAGGATTTGTGATTGAAGAAGTCTCTGAGCCGACACCGGAAGATTGGGCAGTTGAGAAACTTCCTACAATAGTTAAAGAATACATAAAACCTAACTTTTTAATTGTAAAAGCAAGAAAGGTATAATACGTCAAAAACAAGAGGAATAGTTATGAAATTACACAACTACGGTATGCCAACATTGATTGAAACAAGCACACTTGAAGAGTGTGCGAAGCTTTGTGCGGAATTGGGACTTGATTTTATTGAGCTTAATATGAATATGCCGCAATATCAGTTTGATAAAATTGATGTAGATTATTTCAAAAACATCGCTGATAAATACGGCATATATTACACTATTCACCT
>CAZBVV010000105.1:0-6021 GCA_964495345.1 uncultured Eubacteriales bacterium | reverse complement strand
AACAAATTTTATCCGACTTTGTAACAAAAAACGACAAGGATTTGTTCCTTGCCGTAATATATTGTCAATTTATTTTTTGCACAAATCTCTGTGCATACGCACATCTTTTGCAAAGCTCTTCGCTTGCTTTTCTGCCGTCAAAACCTTTCACTATGGCTTTTGCACGGGGAGATGACAGAATATCGTCAATATCTTCATTAAAAATATTTCCAAGTGCTATAATGCCGTCGCTGTCAAGACAGCAGGGAACAACAGTTCCGTCGCAAAGTATACCGAAATGGTCACGCAAGCCGTAGCAAAAAACCTCATCACCCTGTATGGGAGCTGATTTGTCGGGCCAGCCGAAGCGGTCACCCCATTCAAGAAAAAATTTATTGCGTATGCGAAGTCCTTTTGAATTTTCTGTCCATTCGCCGTCAATATGAGAACGGAGAAAACTGACAGCTTTGTCGTTAAGACCGCCGTCATAACCTCTGTTCCAGAGCCTTAAAACCACAATTATGCCCTCTTGCCATGCTTTGTGGGCAAATTCTGCAATCTCACTCATATATTTTTTGAAATCTGCATCAGTTCCGTTTTCAAAGCTGTGAACGGAAATGCTGATTTTATGTATACCTGCTCGGATAAGTTCGTCACCACGCTTTTTTAAAAGCGTTCCGTTTGTTGTAAGCACAGACTTGAATCCCTTTTGAGCCGCCGTTTTTAAAAAATCGGGCAGTTGGGGATGTGTTAAAGGCTCACCCATAAGATGATAGTAAATGTATTGTGTATGCCCTGCCAATTTGTCAAGTATAAGCGAAAATTCATTGAGATTCATCCGTCTGAGTTCCCTTGAATGACCGTGACAAAAGGAACAGCTCATATTACATATATTTGTAATTTCCACATAAACTCTTGAATACATATTAACTCCTGCGTATAAGATTTAATTAAGTATATCATAAAATCGCAATATTTTCCATATTAAAAAATAAAATAAATAATTGCAACTTTATATATTGCAAAAATATCTGTTGTATGATATTATCAATATATAATATGGAAAAGGAGGAAAATTTGTGGCAGATAAACAAGTTGATACTCAAAGCCGGACCGATGCCAATCATAACTATGTTTATGAAAACAGACGTTATGTGGGCAGAAGTGAAACAATGGGTTTTGTATTGTGGGATGCGGCACAGAGCCTTAATATCAATACATATTCCACAAGATTCATTACCAATATTGTAAAGATAGACTTGGGATATCAGACAATAGCAAAAGCAATCAATAGCGTATGGGATATTGTCAATGACGTTTTTACGGCGGCAATAGTTGAAAAAACCCGTACACGTTGGGGTAAGTTCAGACCGTATCTTATGGGACTTGCAATTCCCGGTTGCATTGTAACGTTGCTTTATTGGCTTATGCCTATTCTTTTTGCAGGTCAGACGGCAATGTCTTTGAGTAAATTCATTTTTTATCTTTCTCTTGAAATTCTCAAGGAGGGTGTAGGTACTTTCCAATCTATTGCAAGAACGGGTATGATGGCAACCATAACGCCCCATCCTGTTGATCGAACCCGACTGATTACGGTGGCAAACTTTGCATCGGGCTTCTTCGGTGAAAAATTGCCTGAACATATAATGACAATTCTGCTTGACCTTATCGATAATAAGGTTTTCAAAGGCGGCAGTTCTGTTGAAAAACAACTTATGGGTGCATTCGTAGGTATGGGTTCCGCAACAACGCTTATTTCAAGTGGTATGTCTTTCTATTACTTTGCAAACTCAAAGGAAAGAGTTATGCAGTCCATAAAAACCCCCAGTATTTCGGATTCGCTGAAATCAATTATGAATAATAAACCGATTTTGCTCATAACAATGTCCGAATTCCTTGCAGGCTTCGGTATTTCGGGCAGTAAGCAGGATTATTATATCGACGTTCTGCATTTCGCATCAATGACGTTGATTGCAGGTCTTCCCGCCGCACCGTTGTCACCAATTTCTTACTCCTTCGTTCCCTGGTTCAGAAGAAGATTCTCAAGCCGATTCCTTTACATAGTCAGCCGTAACATATCCAATTTCCTTCATGTGTTTGTGTTCCTGTTCGGTTGTATCGGCTTCAACCCGAAAACATACAAAGGCGGTCTTTTCAGAAGCAAGCTTGCAATGTTCTTTATAATGGCAACATGGGAGCTTATCTGGACTTGCTTCTTCGGTTTGCAGCAGGTTATCGGAACAGAGCTTTACAACGAGTCAATGGACTACTGCGAATGGAAGAACGGTTACAGAACAGAAGCTATGACATCTGTTGCAAAAGGTCTTGCGGCTAAGGTTTCCACTTCGGTCAGTGCAGTTATAACAACGGCACTCAAGAAAATGGTTGGATACGACCAGAGTGCTTACACAAGCGGAAAAGAACAACCCGATAAGGTTAAATTCTATCTGTTTGCGATGTTTACCATTATCCCTGCACTTACAGGCTCATTCGGTATAATTCCCATGCTCTTCTATGATCTGCACGGTAAAAAGAAAGAGATAATGTATGCAGAACTTCTTGAACGAAGAAAGAATGCATCTATTGCCGCATCTGAAGGCGATATCGAAGCCATAAAAGAAATGGAAGAAAAACTAAAAGCAATCAGAGACGGTATTGATAAATAATAAATTTGACTGTGGATAAAGTGACAAGACCATACATAAAGAAAAACGGGAAATCAATTTTTGCAAATCAAAAATTACAGGAATTATTGCATTGTGCCTGATTAGATCGGCATTTGTTGTAATAACTTTTGTTAACCCAAAAATCCTCTTTTTCAATACCCGATAACGGGATTGTACGGTATATAAATGTGAACGGCAAGGAGAATTATTCTCCTTGCCGATGTTATTATCAGGTGTAACTCAAATCAGGCTCTGCTGCGGATATTATCCATCTGAGCGATTGGCTTATTCGGTCAATCCGATTACAGTATCTATCGGCAGGGACATAACGATTCCCTGTGCTTCACTGCGTATACCGCACTTTTCACTGATGGCATGCATGATTGGCATTTTTGTTTCATTGTTTGCTATGATCAGGATCATTTCCTTTTCTTCCTGCAGGCTAAATCCCCAAAAGCTCATAGCTTCCTCTTTACCCATACGACGAGCGTGTACAATCGTACCGCCTCTGGCTCCTGCTGCTTTGGCTGCGGTCATCACTTCCTCGCTGTAACCCCTGTTGGCAACCACGGCAATCAATATGTTTTTTATTTCATCAAACATTATAATATTTTCCTTTCTCACTATTGCATCCATGTTATCTTCGCTGTGCTGTTGGATCATTTTCAAGATATGACTGTTGGCACCGGATAATGGTAATGTAAAGCCGACCCCGTTGCCGGGAACACCTAACCTCAGCTCTGTATATAATTTTGAAAGCATTTTATCTGCAAAGTTTTTTGGCATAACACTTATCAAAATACCTTTATCTGAGCTGCCTATTCCTAAAAGATCAAGCATTTCGCTGGTTGCTGTTCCCATCCCGTTTAATCTGTAATGAATCGGCACGGAGCCTTTACGGTAGAGTTTAGCTGCCTTATCAGCAAGCTTGGGAGATGTTATTAAGATTAAAACACGAAAGGATACGTTTGTTTTACTTGATTCCATGCTTTCAATCCTCCTCAATTTCAACGATGTCATCGATGTCAGCCGGAATAACGACTTCAGTTTTGTTCCTGTTCAGTTTGTTGAGTTTAATACGGTACTGCAATCCCATGATTTGTATGGCAATCAGCGGTGTCAATGCAACCAGTGCTACCACACCGAAAGCATCGGTCATAACGTTTCCACCCAGCATTTCACAAGCTCCGATACAAAGCGGAAGCAAGAATGTTGAAGTCATAGGACCGCTGGCAACACCGCCTGAGTCAAATGCAATACCCACAAATATTTTTGGGACAAAGAACGACATAGTAAGAGCGATGATATACCCGGGAATAACGATCCACTGTATCGGTATTCCTGTCAACACTCGCAGCATTGCAAGTCCTACGCTCACCGAAACACCAATGGATAACGCACGATTCATAGATTTTTCGGAGATAGCACCGTCGGTAACCGACTGTACCTGATGATTCAGTATCTGTATTGCCGGCTCCGCTTTTACAATAAAGTATCCAATCAGCATACCAATGGGAACCAGCAGCCATTTTTGTTCGGTTGCGGCAAGTTCCTGTCCGAGTAGTGTGCCGACGGGAGCAAATCCCACATTGACGCCGCAAAGGAACAGAACAAGCCCGATATACGTGTAGATAAAACCTATTCCGATACGAAGAATCTGTCGCTTCTGATAACGTCGGCTTATCAACTGAAAAACGAAAAACATCACAAGTATCGGGAGAACGGATATCAATACTTCTTTAAAGTAATGTGGAATTTCTGATACAAATGCCAATACAACATCCTGCATGGTGAAAACTTCGGTTAGCACCGACGAGGAATAAGCAGCTTCCTTTGGACTGTAAAAGCATCCCAAAATCATGACGGCTAAAATCGGACCGATGCTGGAAAGTGCAACCAGACCGAAACTGTCGTTGGATGCATTTTTGTCGCCTCGAATCATGGTTAATCCAACACCCATTGCCATAATAAACGGAACGGTAATCGGACCTGTAGTAACACCACCGGAGTCAAATGCTACAGCGAGAAACTCCTTTGGTACAAAGAATGACAAGATCAAAATAACAACGTAAAATCCCATTAAAAGATAGGATAGATTTATTTTGAAAACAATACGCAGAACCGCCATTGAGAGAAACAAACCAACACCGATAGCTACTGTCAAAATCAAAACATTGTTAGGGATAGACGGAACTTGGTTTGACAATACTTGGAGATCCGGCTCAGCTATGGTTATAAGAATACCCATAAGCAGACTTATGCTTGCAATTATCCATATTTTTTTTGATTTAGAGAGCTGAACGCCGATACCTTCTCCCAGGGGACTCATCGCCATTTCTGCACCAAGTTGGAACATTCCCATGCCGATAATCAGCATGAAAGCTCCGGCAAAAAACATAACAACGGTACCGACTTCAAGGGGTACCAAAAAGATGCTCAGAACCAGAACAATAGCAGTAATCGGTAAAACGGCGAAAAGAGATTCCTGCGTCTTTTCTTTTAATTTTGGATTCAATAAAGTAACCTCCTACAAAAAATCGCAAATTACTTTACAGTCAGAAACTTAATAAAATAAATTTCAAACAACATTTTTATAGTAATACGACTTAATATTCTCTAATGTCCGTTCAAAATAGCTTCTGAAATTTATCAGCTCTTCTTCGCTGAAACCTTTTGATAGAATCTGAAAATAAGTATTTTGTGCATCCTCAGCTTCTTTAACGATATTTTTAGCTATGTCACAGACATTCAAATGGATTGTACGGTGATTGCCACCTTCAAACTCACCGTAAATAAGACCTCTTTCTTCCATATCTCTGACGGATATTGATACCAACGATTTAGTCAAGCGACGATTCTTGACAATATCCGTTGCAGTGTTGAGTTGCGGATTGTTTGCGAGAAACAACAAAATAACCATTTCGGAATGGGTCATATTGTATTTGCAGCAAACGGGAGACAGTATCGTTTGATACAGCTCATTACCTAAAAAAATATTCTCAACAAAATTATACATAAGTCCTCCACAGCACCACTTGTATAAATAGTTCAAAACAGAACAGTTTAATTATATACTATTTTAAAAAAACTTGCAAGAGGTTTTTGATAAAGTAATAGAATCTTTACAAATAATACACATTTGAAGGAAGCAAAAGACACCGCCGCAATTTGTGGTGCTGTCTTATACCGGTGTATCTGCTTGCTGCGGTACGAATTTATATTATCGGTTACAGGTAAATCAAATCGGCATTTACGACTTTTGTTGCTCTGCTGCGGATGATAATTGCTCTTAGAATAATGCGAGTAATAAAAATAATAGCAGACAATGAAAATCACTGTCTGCTATTGTAGCTATATTGTGCTAAGTTTGTATTAT
>CAZBVV010000104.1:0-6048 GCA_964495345.1 uncultured Eubacteriales bacterium | reverse complement strand
ACGAGGGCGTCGCTCCCTACGATTATCACTTTGATATTCCGCTAAATTATTGTTTGTAAAAAAACGGAAGCACAATTTGTGCCTCCGTGAAATCATATTAATTTTTGCCGTTAAGCTCTTCTTCTGCAAGCTTTGCAATTTCTTCTTCGGAACCGTGTTCCATAATATCTCTTTTTGCGGCTCTGCGTTCAAAGAGGTCTTTATACATCTGCTCGCGTCTGCTTGCTGAAAGGGGATAGAAGAATTTGGGAATAATGCCAAGGCTGGAAGATATAATCGGAATACCTGTACCCATAGCAAATATCCACCATTTTGTTTTGTCGGTCTGAGTACCGATCTGTTTACCCTGTATGTAACCGATTTTATCCATAACAAGATTGTTAATCGCACTCATAACGGCAGATTGCAGCTTGGAGATAATAGCTGTTGTAACGCCTGTCATAGCTTCGGAGCGGTAGCCGTTTTTCCATTCGCAGTAGTCCATTGATTCGTTGCTTATTTCTGCGGGGATAACTCGTCTTAAACCGTATACGCACATTTCAAAGATTTCTTCAATGCCCATTAAAGGCAGAATGATGTGCTTTTTCATAAAGTTATTGTTTATGGAGCCTATTGCGAAAACGGTCAACCATAGCATATCTGTCCATGCATCTTCTAAAATCCAAAGAGCTTTTGTTGAAAAACGCTTTCTCAGAGGTTCAACAAAACTGTAACTGATGAATTTTACGGGGAATGCGGGAATGCCTACGATTGTTTTCCATGTGATTGAACCGATAACATCTATATAGAAGTTTGTTCTGCTCTGACCTATGCTGAAGCCTGAAAGGAAACTTGACAGTAAAGTTATCATCATTGGTTTGTTGTTGATGATTGATTTTATACTGTGTTTTACCGTAGGTTTCTTTATGGATTGTGATACTCGTTCTCTTGTGGTCATAAAGAAGTAGAACGCAAGGCATGCAGAAACAAGTGAACAGGCAATACCGAATGTGGAGAAAAGAACGGGGAGTTTAATTTTAATTTTATTGCTTATAACAAGGTCATAAAGTACACCGAATACCTGTTTCGGAACATCTTCAAAAATATGTGTTGCAACGTTAGCCAATGCAATCAGTCGCGATCGTTCGATTGGCTCCGGAGTAATTGTTGACAGGAATCCCGTTTTTGATATTGAGGTAAAAGTTGTTGCTGTTTCCGTAATGATAGACATAGCAAAATAGAATATCCATTTTGGCAGATAATCACCGGGCGTGTTGGGGAAAAGGAACGGAATAAGCCAATACCACATACCTAAAACAGAAAGAGGAATCTCTCCCAGCATTACATAGGGCTTGAATTTGCCCCAACGGGTTCTTGTTTTTTCGACCACAACACCGATGAGAGTATCATTTATTGTATCCCATATCGTAGATATGAAATTTTGAATTGCAAGCAGATTGAAATCAATTTTTACAACGTCATAAATGTATCGTTCTTTAAAATCGTTGATATTCAAACTGTTTGAGGCATCATTGAGAACGTATGCAAGGGTTTCTTTTTTGCCGACAAAGCGTCTGTTACTCAGTGCAACCGCATCATTACTTATAATGCTGTCCGTCGTTTGAGTTGAGCCTGACATAGCTATAATACCGCCTTTCTTGATTTTTATCTCTTTTATTATAAAATAGTTTGTGTCAAATTGCAACATATTTTTATTTTAATATCTTGAAATACTGTTAAAATCGGGGTATAATTAAAATGTAGAAATATATTGGAGGATGATATTATGTCCCTTATTACATTAAGAAAAAAAGAAGAATGTCAATTTGATATGATTTCTCTCGGTGAAGTTATGTTAAGACTTGATCCGGGCGAAATGCGTGTTCGCAACGCACGTACTTTTCAGGTTTGGGAAGGCGGCGGTGAATACAATGTTGCAAGAGGTCTTCGCCGTTGCTTCGGTATGAAGACTGCTATTGTTACAGCTCTTGCTGATAACGATGTGGGCAGACTTGTTGAAGACTTTATGCTTCAGGGCGGTGTTGATACATCATTTGTCAAGTGGGTTCCGTACGACGGCACAGGCAGAAAGGTAAGAAACGGACTTAACTTTACCGAAAGAGGCTACGGCATAAGAGGTGCGGCAGGCGTTTCAGACAGAGGCAATACTGCTGTTTCACAGCTTAAACCGGGTGATATTGATTGGGATTACATTTTTGGTACTCTCGGCGTAAGATGGCTTCATACAGGCGGTATTTTTGCGGCACTTTCCGAAACTACTGCTCAGGTTACAATCGAAGCTGTTAAAGCTGCTAAAAAATACGGAACTGTTGTTTCCTACGACCTTAACTACAGACCATCTCTCTGGAGTGACATCGGCGGTAAGGCAAAGGCACAGGAAGTTAACAAGGCAATCGCACCTTATATTGACGTAATGATTGGTAACGAGGAAGATTTTACGGCTTGTCTCGGTTTTGAAATTGAGGGTAATGACGAAAATCTTAAAGAGCTTAATCTCGACGGCTATGTTAAGATGCTTGGTGAGGTTTGCAAGGTTTACCCCAACTTCAAGGTTATTGCAACAACACTCCGCACGGTTAAAACAGCTACTGTTAACGATTGGAGTGCTATGGTTTACGCAAACGGTGAGGTTTATAAGGGACTTGAGCTTCCCGGACTTGAAATTCTTGACCGAGTAGGCGGCGGAGATTCCTTTGCATCGGGTCTTGTTTACGGACTTATGACTTATGACGATGCACAGAAAGCAGTTAATTACGGAGTTGCACACGGTGCACTTGCCATGACTACCCCCGGTGACACATCAACCGCAAGACTTAAAGAGGTTGAGGGTATTATCGGCGGTGCAGGTGCAAGAGTACAAAGATAATCGGAGGGAATTTTCTTGAGCAGCAATTTTTATGCATTCCTTTCAAGGATGAAATATATCAACCGTTGGGCGTTGATGCGTAATACAAGTGATGAAAATTTAAGTCAGCACTCACACGAGGTTGCGGCGGTGGCATACTGTCTTTGCGTTATCGGTAACAGACGCTACGGCAAAAATTATAATTCGGAGAGAGCCGCATTGTTGGGACTTTATCACGATATGCCGGAAATTATTACAGGTGATTTGCCCACGCCCGTTAAATATTTCAATCCCGAAATAAAGGATGCGTACAAAAAAGTTGAAAAAGCTGCTTGTGAAAAATTACTCGACACTCTTCCCGATGATTTAAAAGATGATTTCAACTTTTTATTTTACAAAAATGAGCAAGATGACGAGCTTTGGAAAGCAGTAAAAGCGGCGGATAAAATTTCAGCGCTGATTAAATGCGTTGAGGAGAGAAAAGCAGGTAATATGGAGTTTGCCAAGGCGGAGCAATCCGCTTTGGAGGCTCTTGAAAATATGAATATGCCCGAAATAAGGGATTTTCTTGCTGATTTTCTCCCCGGATATGAGCTGACATTGGATCAGCTTACATAAATTTTATCTGAAAGAGAGAAAAGAATTGAAGCAAAACGAAATTACGAGTAAACAGCCGTTGCTTGATGCAAACGGTAACGTAGCTAATCCGGGATATTGCGTAACGAGTAATTATATATACGACAGAAAAGCCATAAAAGCCGACCCATGGCGTATAAAGGAATGGAATTTTTATCAGATTTCCGATGACAGATATACTGTGCAGATGAATTTTTCAGATGTGTCATATGCCGGATTCGGTAAATTTAAGGTGTTTGACAGGCTTACGGGTGAATGTGTTGATGCTTTAGGGCTTGATTTGTTCACAAAGGGTAAATACAATATGCCCGAATGTGATGAAGTTGACCATGAAATGCACTGTAAGAAAAAGGATTTTGATTTCAGAATTGAAGTCATAGGAGAAAAGCGTTATTTGAAGCTTGATGCAAGCACCGGGAAGCACGGCAGGATTGAAGCATCTTTTGAATTGATATGCCCGAAAAAGCTTGAATACCTTATGATGGCTGTGCCTTTTAAAAAGGCTAAGCAGTTTTATCTTAATAAAAAGATGAACTGTATGCCTGCAAAGGGGTATGTGAAATTCGGAGATAAAACATGGAATTTTGACGCTGCAAAAGCATTTGGTGTTCTTGATTGGGGCAGAGGTGTATGGCCCTATAAGTGCGATTGGTACTGGGGCAACGGCTCAACATATCTTCCCGACGGTAAAATTTTCGGTTTTGAAATCGGCTGGGGCTTCGGCGAGATGGAGCAGTTTACCGAAAATACTTTGTTTTATGACGGCAAGGCACATAAAATAGAAAAAATCACTTTGCATCGGGACGAAAAAGATTTTATGAAGCCATGGGTATTTTCATCTTCCGACGGCAGATTTGAAATGACGATGATACCGGAATACGACAATTTTAACGATTTGGGACTTAAAAACATTTTCGGGATGAAAACTCATCAGGTTCACGGCAAATGGAGCGGACAGGTCATTCTTGACGACGGTACAAAGATTGATATAAAAGATATGCACGCATTTTGCGAATATTCAGACAATCGGTGGTAAATTATGATACATAACGAAACTATTGATAATATACTTTCAAGACGAACTGTAAGAGAGTATGAGGACCGGCAGATAACCGACGAACAGCTTGAAACTCTTTTTGAGTGTGCCATGTGGGCACCAAGTGCAAGAAACGGTCAGCCCTGTCATATAAGAGCAGTACAGGATAAAGCTCTGCTCGATGAAATGAATAATGATTTTAAAGAGCTTGTGGGCTGGGAAACTCCTGCTTACACTAATTGGAATAAAAATCCTTTTTATCAGAACGCACCTACCGTGCTGTTTATGTACGGAACAGGTGAAAACTATATGGACGGCGGTATTATGGTGGAGAATATTGCTGTTGCCGCAAAAAGTATGGGATTGGGCAGTTGTATAATCGGTTCAATCGGTGCTTTGCTTGATGCTCCCGAGGGTAATAAGTGGAAAACAAAGCTTAATGTTCCCGAAGATTACAGATTTCTTATTGCAATAGCTGTTGGATACGGTGCTGAAAATCCTGCACCGAAAGAGCGTAAAAAAGACCAATTCAAAGTTATTGAATAATGGAAAAATCGTTGTATTTTGTTTTGATTTTTGCGGTTATGGGGCTTGTTGCCGCAGTTTTAACCGTGTATGATAAGCACGCCGCAAAAGTACATAAATACAGGATTCCCGAAAAGGTGCTTATGCTTGTTGCATTTTTCGGCGGGGCAGTTGTGATGTATCCTGTAATGCTGTTTATTCGCCACAAAACACAGCATAAAAAATTTACGGTCGGGTTGCCGATTATGATTGTTTTACATACAATAATTATAATAAAGGCGGTGTTTCTATGAATATTATTACAGTCAGCCGTGAATTCGGCAGCGGCGGCAGGGAATTGGGCAAAAGAATTGCAGATGCGTTAGGTTATGCTTATTACGACAGGGAAATTATTACTGCAATCGCTGAAAAACACGAAATGAATGAGCATTATGTTGAAAACGTGCTTGAAAACGGCTTTCCCATGGCAGTTCCGCTTTCATTCGGCAGAACGTTCTCCTATACTGATGTAACAGGTCAGCACGCAATAGATTTGCTTTCTTCACAAAGTATGTTGCTTAAAGAGCTTGCCGCAAAGGAAAACTGTGTAATCGTAGGCAGAAGTGCAAATATTATTCTTGAAGAGTTTAATCCGCTTAACATTTTTGTATATGCCGACCTTGAATCAAAAATAAAGCGTTGCCGTGAGCGTGCAGATGAAAATGAACATCTTACGGACAATGAAATGAAACGCAAATTCAAGCAGATTGACGCAGGCAGAGCAAAGCATCAGCGTTTTCTCTGTGAAACGAAATGGGGAGATAAAGCCGGTTATCACCTGTGCATAAATACATCGGGTGTTTCAATCAAAAATATAGCCCCCGTTGTTGCCGACTTTGCAAAACACTATTTTGAGATGAAATAAATATGACGCACCCTCTGTGGGTGCGTTTTTACGTTATTGGAGCAGCCGTAGGGAGCGACGCCCTCGTCGCTCCGATTGATGAAAATGTGCCATTTTCATCAA